>NZ_JBEYVC010000077.1:0-44915 GCF_040643855.1 Streptomyces sp. NPDC047072
CGGCCGTCGAAGACCCGCGCGATCAGGTCGGGCAGATAGCCGCGCACCGGGGCCGGGCCGCCGCGCAGGCCGACGTGGGAGAAGAACAGCTCCTGACCGTCGACGGCGACATCATGGGGCACGCCGACGAAGCCGACGTTGCCGCCCGGGCGGGTGGCGTGCAGCGCCTGCTGCATCGACTGCGCGGTGCCGACACACTCCAGCACGCTGTCGGCGCCGACACCGTCGGTGAGGTCCTTGACGCGGGCGATGCCTTCCTCGCCGCGCTCGGTGACGATGTCGGTGGCGCCGAACTCCAGCGCGAGCTTCTGCCGGGAGGCGTGCCGGCTCATCGCGATGATGCGCTCCGCACCGAGCTCCTTCGCGGCGATGACACCGCACAGGCCGACCGCTCCGTCCCCGACGACCACCGCGGTGGAGCCGGGCCGCACCTCGGCGGCCTTCGCCGCCCACCAGCCGGTGCCCATCACGTCCGACAGCGCCAGCAGGCTCGGCCAGAGGTTCTCGCCCGGGTGTTCGGGAGTGGCTACCAGGGTGCCGTGGGCGTTGGGAATGCGTACGTACTCGGCCTGGCAGGTGGACATGAACTCGCGGTTCACACAGTTGGACTGGTAGCCGGCCCGGCAGTTCACACACGTGTTGTCCGACGTGGCGAACGAGCCGATGACGAACTGGCCCGGCTTCACATGGGTGACCTCGCTGCCGACCTCCTCGACGACACCGACGTACTCGTGGCCCATCGGGTGCGGCTGGTCGACGGGCTCGGCACCGCGGTAGGGCCACAGGTCCGAGCCGCACACGCAGGTCACGGCGGTCCGGATGACGGCGTCGGTCGGACGCACGATCTTCGCGTCGTCGACCTCCTCGAAACGGACGTCGCCGGGGGCGTGGATGACAGCTCCGCGCATGAGGATGCTTCTTTCGGTGGGAAAGGTCTTCGGTCAGCAGCCCTTCGGGAGACTGATGAGGCTGCTCATCGTCGAGCCTTGCACGCGAAGGCACGCGCGAAAAGCGGAGAAAACCATCCGAGGATAATCGCATCCTGGGAGAAAACTCTCCCCCCTTATCGAGGCACGATCAATGCCATGCTGGGAAGCATGAGCGAGAATGTGACCCTCAACGAGCTGGGGGAATTCCTCAAGAAGCGCCGTTCTGAGCTCAGCCCGCGTACCGTCGGGCTGCCGGAGACGGGCGGGCCCCGCCGGGTTGCCGGACTGCGCCGTGAGGAAGTCGCCCAGCTCGCCTCCATCAGCACCGACTACTACACGAGACTTGAACAGGGTCGTCTGCAGGCATCCGCTCCCGTCCTCGAGACCCTTGCCCGTGTCCTCCATCTGGATGACGACGAGCGCGGCTATCTCTTCCAGCTCGCCGGCAAGACCACGGTCCGCATGCGGCGCCGCGGCCGGCAGCAGGTGCAGCCCCAGCTCCAGCGCGTCCTGGACGACCTCACCGCCACGCCCGCGATCGTGCAGGGCCGGCGCGGGGACATCCTGGCCTGGAACGCGCTGGCGTCCGCCCTGGTCATCGATTTCTCCCGCATCCCGGAAAAGCATCGCAACTACCCCCGGATCCAGTTCACCGAACCGTCGATGCGCAGCCTGTACGCCGATTGGGAAACCTCCGCCCAGATCTCCGTGGCACAGCTGCGCATGGAGGCGGCCAAATACCCCGACGACCCGCGGCTGATCGAGCTGGTCGGTGAACTGTCCACGCGCGACAAGGAGTTCGCGAAGTGGTGGGGCGACCACAAGGTGGCCGCCCGTACGGTGGGCACGAAGACCCTCAACCACCCGGTCGTCGGTGAACTCGTCCTGGACTGGGACACGTTGACCGCGAACACCGACCCCGACCAGCACCTCACGGTGTGGACCGCGGCGCCCGGCTCGCCCACCCACGAGCGCCTGCGCATCCTCGCCTCCTGGGCCGCCGACCAACACCTGCCGGCCTCGTCCCACTTCCGCGAGGGCGGTCAATAACGGAGCGCGGTGGCGGTGTGTGCGCGGACACCTCGTATCCCAGACCTCGCTGGTTCTGTCGCTCAGCCTCCTCCACGCCTTGGACGGCGTCACTACAGGCCGTGCATCATGAACTCGGGCCTTCGCGGACTCGTATCGTTCACGAGGATGTCGATACGACCGAACGGCCCGGCCGCGAGCCCTCACACCTCCGCGCTGCGACCTGCAACCCCGCTTGAAGGCCCACGGCGAACGCGACGTGCAGAGTTCCACCCCGGTACCGGCCCCGGTGATGAAAAGGACCGCTATCCCAGGGACGCGTACGCGGGCCGCGGCCCGGTGGTGTCGGAGAGGACTTCCTCGACCGAGTCCCGGTGGATGGGGCCGCTGCCCCGGGTCAGCGGCAGGCCCGTGCCCCGGTTGGCGTGGGCGATGATCTCCGCGGTGATGGAGACGGCGGTCTCCTCGGGCGTACGGGCGCCGAGGTCGAGCCCGATCGGCGAGCGCAGCCGGCCCAACTGCTCGTCCGTGACGCCGACTTCCCGCAGCCTGCGCAGACGCTCCTCGTGGGTGCGGCGGGATCCCATCGCTCCGACGTAGCCGACCGGCAGATCGAGGGCCAGGGACAGCAGGGGGATGTCGAACTTGGCGTCGTGGGTGAGGACGCAGATCGCGGTCCGGGCGTCGACCTCGGTTCGTTCCAGGTACCGGTGCGGCCAGTCGACGACGACCTCGTCGGCGTACGGGAAACGGGCCTCGGTGGCGAAGACGGGGCGGGCGTCACAGACCGTGACCCGGTAGCCGAGGAAGCTGCCGACCCGGCTGAGCGCGGCGGCGAAGTCGACCGCCCCGAAGATCAGCATGCGGGGCCGGGACGCGTGCACATGGACCAGGACGGACAACCGCTCCGGGCAGGTCTCGGCGTCCCCGCCCACCTCCGCGCGGGCGGTCCGTCCGGCGCGCAGCAGCGCCCACGCCTGGGCACCGACCTCCCGCCGCGCTGCCCCTGCTGGCATGTCGTGACGGATGGCCCCCGCCGCGTCGACGTACAGCATCCCGCCGACGAGTTCCTCCGGGCCCTCGACGACCTGGGCGACCGCGACCGGCCGTCCCTCCACCACGTCGGCCAGGGCCACGACGAGGTGCGGCTGCGTCGCGGGGTCGAACCGCTGGACGAGGACGTCGAGTTCGCCGCCGCAGGTCAGTCCTACGGCGAAGGCGTCGTCGTCGGAGTAGCCGAACCAGGCGCGCTGCGGGGCGCCTTGCTCTTCGAGCACCTGGCGACAGAGATCGTAGACCGCTCCCTCGACACAGCCGCCGGAGATACTGCCGACCGCGTTGCCGTCCCGGTCCACCGCAACCGACGTCCCGACAGGCAGCGGTGCGCTGCCGCGGACATCCACGACGGTGGCCAGGGCGAAGGGGCGGGCCTCGCGGCACCAACGGTGCAGTGTGTCCGCGATGTTCAGCATGAACAGGTCCTTCTTGCGGTGGGGGTCATGGGCGGGCCGCCGCCGCGTCACGGGGGTGCGCTCCCACGCGGCGGCGGCCCTGAAGGTCCGGCGACGGGACGGGGGGACCCGCCTCCGGACGGCTCGGGTGCGCACTCCGGCCGACGCTGGCCGGAGTGCGGAGCGTCAGAGCAACGCCTCGGCGGTGATGGGCAGTTCGCGCACGCGGCGGCCCGTGGCGTTGAAGACCGCGTTCGCGATGGCGGGCGCCACACCGCAGATCACCAGCTCGGCAAGGCCTTTGACGCCGAGTGCGTTGGCGTCCCGGTCCTCCCCTTCGAGGTAGATCGCCCGGAGCTCGGGGATGTCGGCGTTGACCGGGACCAGGTAGCCAGCGAGGTCGGCGTTGACGATCCGGCCGTCACGGTGGTCGGTGACCGTGTGCTCCAGCAGCGCCTGGCCGATACCGCCCACCATGCCGCCGAGAGCCTGGCTGTCGGCGAGCTTCGGGCTGATGATGCGGCCCGCGTCGTACACGGAGAGCATCCGCCGCACCCGCACCAGGCCGAGCGTCGAGTCCACCGCCACCTCGGCGAAGGTCGCGCTGTAGGCGCTGATGGAGCGCTGTTCGCCGCGGGGCGGGGAGAAGGAGGTGCTCGCTTCCAGACGGTCCCGGTCGTTGCGGGTCAGCAGCTGCTTGTACGTCTCGCCGCGGGCCGGGTTCCCCTGCACGTGGAGTCGGCCGTTGCGGACCACGACGTCCTCGGCGGCCACCCCGTACAGCGGCGAGTCCTCGTCCTCGACGGCGAGCCGGATCGCCTGGGTGCGGAGCTGGTTGCAGACGTCGAGGGTGGCGGAGCCGATGCTCGCCATGGTCATCGAGCCGCCGTGCGGCGGGGTCTGCGGGTACCGGGAGTCGCCGAGCCGGAAGTCGACCGCGCGCATGCCGAGCCCGAGGGCGTCGGCGGCGACCTGCGTCTGGGAGGTGTACGTGCCCGGGCCCATGTCACTGGTGGCGCACTCGACCTCGGCCGTGCCGTCGGCGTTCAGGCGGCCCCGGGACTGGGCCGGTGCGACACCGGTGTGGTAGACGCCCGAGGCCACGCCCATGCCGATCAGCCAGTCGCCGTCACGTCGCGCACGCGGCCGCGGGTTACGGCGATCCCAGCCGAACTCGCGGGCGCCAACCGTGTAGCACTCCACCAGCCGGCGCGTCGAGTACGGCGCGTTGCTCTGCGGGTCCTGGGTCGGCTCGTTGCGGCGGCGCAGCTCGATCGGGTCCATGCCGAGCTCGTGGGCGATCTCGTCCATCGCCGACTCGACGACGTAGACGCCGGTGGCGGCGCCGGGGCCGCGCATCCAGATCGGGCTGTTCACGTCCAACGGGACGGTCCGATACGCCTGGCGGACGCTGGGCGTGGCGTAAAGGCTCGCCCCGGGGCCCGTGACGGCCTCGTTGAACGTCTCGTACGACGACGTCTCGGCGTCGATGATCTGGTCCGAGGCGACCAGGCGGCCGTTGCGGTCGGCGCCGATGTGCATCCGGTAGGCGTAGGAGGGCCGGAAGCCGGTGCCGAAGTACATCTGCCTGCGGGTCAGGGTCAGTTTGACCGGACGGCCCACCTCCCGCGCGGCGAGCGCGGCGACCACGGTGTGCGGCCAGCAGCGTAGCCCGCTGCCGAAGGCGCCGCCAATGAAGGGGTTGATGACCCGTACGTTGTCCAGGGGCACGTCGAACACCGTGGACAGTTCCAGTTGGGTGCCGGGCACCCACTGCGTCTTGTCCCACACGGTGAGCCGATTGCCGTCCCAGCGGGCGATCGTGCCGTGCATCTCCATCGGATTGTGGTGGTTGCGCGCCAGGTGGTAGGTCAGGTCCAGCGTCACGTCCGCGTCGCGCAGTCCGGCTTCGACGTCGCCGCGGGAGTACGGCCGTCCCGCAACCGGCTCCCCCTCGGCGAGGTCGGTGGTGGGCCGCTGGGCGTCGTAGCTGACCTTGACCAGGCTCGCGCCGTGCTGCGCGGCCTCCAGCGTGGTGCCCACCACGACGGCGACGGGGAAGCCGTGGAAGAGGACGCGGTCGTCCTGGAAGACCCGCACCTTGTTGCCGGGCAGGTTGTTCGACCCGCCGGAGTTGTCGCGGTACGGCAGTGTCGGCGCGTTGCCGTGGTGGATCACCCGGAGCACGCCCGGGACGGCTTCGGCGGCGTCCGTGTCGAAGCCGGTGATGCGGCCGCGTCCGATGCTCGCGTCGACGATGACGGCGTGCACCATCCCCTCGGCGTTGAACTCGGCGGCGTACTGCGCCTTGCCGGTGACCTTGAGCCGACCGTCCACCCGGGACAGCGGGGCGCCGACGGCTGCCTGGGGCTGGGGACTCACTTCGTACCTCCCACGACACGCAGCTGACGCTCGACGGTTCGTCGCAGCAGTGCGACTTTGAAGCGGTTGCCCGACAGCGGCCGGGCCCCCGTCGCCGCCTGCTCGGCGGCGGCCGTCCATAGCGCGTCCGAGGGGCGTCGGCCGATGAGGGCCCGCTCGACGGCGGGCAGCTTCCAGGGAACCGTGCCCACGCCTCCGGCGGCGACCTTGGCCTCGCGGATCACTCCCCCGCGGATGTGCAGGGCGACGGCCGCCGAGGTGAGGGCGAACTCGTAGGACTGCCGGTCACGGACCTTCAGGTAACCGGACTTCAGCGGACGCGGAAGCGCCGGGATCTCGACCGCGGTGATCAACTCACCTTTACGGAGGGCCTGTTCGCGGTTCGGGGTGGTGCCGGGCCGGAGCAGGAAGTCGGCGAACGGCAGGCTGCGCTCGCGTCCGTCCGGGCCCAGCAGATGCACGCTCGCCTCCAGCGCGGCGAAGGCCACGGCCACGTCGGAGGGGTGCGTGGCCACGCAGGCGTCGGAGGTGCCGAGGATGGCGTGCATCCGGTTGAAGCCGTGCAGCGCGGCACAACCCGAGCCCGGCTCACGCTTGTTGCAGTCGGCGGTCACATCGCGGAAGTAGGTGCAGCGGGTGCGCTGCATGATGTTGCCGCCGATGGTGGCCATGTTGCGCAACTGGGCCGACGCGCTCAGCTCCAGGGCCTGGGAGACCACCGGGTAGGCGGCACGCACCGTGGGGTGGGCGGCGGCCTCGCTCATCCGCACGAGGGCTCCGATGCGCAGCGCGCCCTCCTTGGTGACCAGGACCTCGCGCAGCGGCAGCCCGCTGATGTCGACCAGGGTCTCGGGGTGCTCGACGGTCTCGCGCATCAGGTCGACCAGGGTGGTGCCGCCGGCGATGTAACGGCCGCCACTGCGACCGGCGTTGAGCGCCTCACGCGTGTCGGATGCCTTGGTGAAGGCGAAGGGATGCATCAGGCCCTCACTTCCTCGCGGCGGTCTGCTCGACCGCGCGCACGATCTTGACGTAGCAGCCGCAGCGGCAGATGTTGCCGCTCATCCACTCCCGGATCTCCTCCGGCGAGCCGGTGTGGCCCTCCTTGATGCAGCCGACTCCGGACATGATCTGGCCAGGCGTGCAGTAACCGCACTGATAGGCGTCCTCGTCGATGAACGCCTGCTGGAGCGGGTGCAGTTCGTCGCCGTCGGCCAGGCCCTCGATCGTGGTGACCTCGGCACCCTCCAGCCGCACCGCGAGAGTCAGGCAGGAGTTCACCCGCCGACCGTCGACCAGCACCGTGCACGCCCCGCACGCACCCGCGTTGCAGCCCTTCTTGGTGCCCGTGAGATCGAGGTGCTCACGCAGCAGGTCCAGCAGCGAGGTGCGGTTGTCCACCGTCACCGTCCGCCGGGCGCCGTTCACCTTGAGCGACACCCGGCTGGACGGCGACGCCTCGGCGCCGGCCGCTTCTTCCGAGCCGCCGAGAAGGGATCCTCCGATCACGCCGCCCGCGACCACGGCACCGCCGGCCACCGTGGTGGTGGCGATGAAGGTCCGCCGGGTGGGCGCCGGAGGGGCCTCGCTGGATCCGGTGGGGGGTGGAGCAGATTCAGGGAGTTCAGTCGACATGCCTACGCCTTCGCATCACGGTCGGGATCTGCCGCACACGGTGGTACGGCGAGAAGCGGACGTGTCATCGCCGCAAGACCAATACAAACCGGGCGCCTCAAGGGCGCATTCCGTTACGCGGAAGCGTGCCACCGTCATCGCGCCGGAAACAGGGAGAATTTCCTCCCCCCATAAGAACCGCGTGTCACAGCCCGAACGCGGCAGGGATCTACCCCCTTCTTCCTGTGATAATCCTGTGGACTCTAGTCATGGGTCCACCGAGGCGACCTGATGCCCACTCAGAGCTGGTGATGGGCAGGGGAGTTGGCCGTCATATCGACGTTCGGCACGCCTCATTTCCCGGAGTCATGCCAAAACACCGGCATTTCCTCCGCATTACCAAGCCATGACCGCCAAGTCGGCAGCGAACCCGCTATGCGACGTGAAGCTCTGCGAGCTGTAGCCTGTACTTCCTCGGCTCGTCGGCGGCCGCCTCGCCTCACTGCGTCTGTTCCCCTTGATCTTCGGCGGCATCGGCCTGCTGGTCGGCGAGATTGGGATGTGGCCGGCCGTCGCGGTGGCCGGACGGCGGCGAACTCACTTCCCGGCCTGAGCCGAGCCGTGACCGACTTGACTCACCGCAACCTGGGCGTCCACCGGTCGGCGGGGACCATCACGACCGGTGCGGCGACGACCCTGTGCTCTGCACCGGCCAACTCGCCGCCAGGGCATTGTCAGTGGCGCGTGCGATGCCCGGCGCAGGGAGTTCTTGGCTGATCTCGTGCCCGCTGAGGGGCCGATCGACGACCAGCCTGCATCGGCGGAATTACGACCGCCCACGGACGACAGACGGTACGCACCGCCCGTCGACCAGTTCCCGCCCACACTGTGTACGCAGATGGAAGTCGTCGGCGCGGGGGCGGCGGGACCCCGGGTCCTCAGGACCGGGTGGTCCGGGTGGCCGCGATCAGCCACCTTCCACTACGACCCTCGCATCCTCCGTCTCGCGCACATCCTGAGCGGCTGTGTCAGGGCCGCCGTGCTCACGTTGCCGGTCGTCATGCTGGGTCCGAGGGTCGCGGTTGCTGACACCGGCCGCTACGGGGAGCGGTACCCAGGTCGACTACGCCGCTATCGGCACTGAGGCTACACAGCCGGATCATGCACCGCTTCCGAACGCGGCGCTGGAACACCCGCTGCATGGCGCAGTCGGTCAGGAATGAGGTCCCCGTGCCGGGTCCGGAGGTACTGGAGGGCCTGTTCAAGTGAGGGATTGTGGTCGATGCCGTTCTTGACGAACTCCAGGCGCTGCTTGGCCTCTCGCAGAATCTCGGACCACGTCCTCACCCAGACCCGGACCTTTGCGTGCTCGTAACTGGTGGGCTCGCTGTACAGGCCCTCCGGCTGGCCCGCCTGCCGGACACGTGGCAGCAGCCTGGGGCTGATCTTGCGGACGACGAGGTAGAAGTCCCACGTGGTCTCGACATTGGCAAAGCGGGGGTCGTTGAGGACTGCCTGCATGTAGTCGTCGACCTGGTCGGCCTGTTCGCGGTCGGCGTCGACGGACGGTGCCTTGAGCTCGATCACGAGATGCCGCACTCGGTCGTGTTCGTGACTCTCGGCGGACAACGCGAGATCCACCCGTCGCGTGCCGCCGTCGAGCGCCACCACCGGACCGTCTGGTGTGGGGTCCCAGCCGACGGCGCGCCGGTGGTGTTCGAGCAGGCGCGTCAGACCGATCTCGCTGCTGCGCATCAGGTTGAATTCCTCGCCGAAGACCCACAGCTCTCGTTCGAGGATCTTGTGCAGGTGGGCTCGTTCCTTGACCAGGCCGTAGGTCTCCTCGTCGAAGACCAGGTGTTCGAGCGCGGTCAGGAACTGAAGCCGTGAGGTGACGATGGACGAAGCGCGGATGATGTTGGAGAGGCTGGTCTGCTGGAGGAGGCCGTGCAGGTGGCTGATGTCGCTCTCGCTCAGCCGCAGCACCTTCTCCAGTATCTCGACCATTTCGTCGGGGTTGTGGCGTAGGGAGTTCTGCAGCAGGGAGAGCGTGAGCCGCTTCTTGGTCCTGTCCCCCGGAATGTGTCGGTTGATGGACGTGGCGACGAGATCGAAGGTGGCCTGCTCGGCCTGGGCCTGCCCTCCTTCGGCACGTGGAGGGTAGGGGTAGACGCCTTCGTCGATCCAGCGGTCCACGAGCTGGCGCCGCATCCGCCTGCGCCGCTCCTCGAACCTGGAAGCGATCCACGAGCGTGCGACACGCAGCAAGGGGGCGAGGGGTGTGTCACCGCCCAGCGTTATCAAGTGAACTTCGTTGCGGTGCAGGGGCATTGGTTCCCACACCACGTAGGCGGTGTAGGCGAAGTCGGAGTGCTCGGCAGCTGCGTCGATGGTCTCGACAGGGGCGCTCGCGGCGTCGCAGAGCGCGATGGTGCGTTCCGAGCCGGTTCGCCAGTGGATCAGACGGACTTGGAAGAGGTGGGACTCCCCGTCGTACTCGAAGTTCAGTTCCTCGGACTGTTCCTCGTCCTCGATCTGGGTGCGTGGGTCGATGAGTTGACCGTCGTAGGTGACGTGGACGTCGGTCCAGGTGAGGAGGTAGGGCGCAAGGGCCGCCGTAATCTGTGCCGCAGCCTTGGGCTCCAGCAGCCGATCGAGATGATGAGACTGCTTTCCCCACAGCTCGACCGACGTACCAGCACCGGCTGTTTCCTCTGCCAGCCGCGAGTCGATGCGCCACGTCGTACGGCGACGGACCTGAGACTCGATCGTCGTGCGCATGAGCCGGCCGTCCACTGCCAGGGCACTGCTCGTCCAGCGCGTGTAATCGCCGAGAGCGAAGGCCCGCAGTCGCCCGCGACCGGCTTTCCCGTGGAGTGGTCGCCCCAATCGCGCGGTCGTGCCGCCCTCCCGCTTGTCGGAGTTGCCGACGTCCTTGAACGCGGTGCGCGCCTTCTCCGGGGTGATGCCGTCGCCGTTGTCGCTGACGACAACCTTCTCCACCCCGTCCATCGAGGATCGTTCGATCGTCACGTCGACCTTGGTCGCGTCCGCGTCCAGGGCGTTCCACACGAGTTCAAGCACCGCTTTGACGGTCTCGCGCTCATGGGAGAGCTGCCGCACCAGGTCGTCGCCCGCTTCGAGAAGCACGTGATCCGCCATGACAGGGCATCCTTCAACAAGACGGGACAGATTGTCCATGCCTCATCAACAGGCAGTAGCACGATGCGCCGACAAGCGGGGCGCGCACAGCCCGTTCAGGATCAAGTGGGCCGCCGTTCTCCCTTCCGCTCGCCTTCCCGATCGCGCGACGACTCGCCATCCGCACTGCCCCTCCTGATGCCCCTGACGAGTTCGGCCAACTGCCTCGACCGGCTCGCACCGACATGGAGCTCTTTCCGTAACGTCTCCGCTGACGCAGGACGCTGATGAAGTCGCCGATGTTGGGCGTCGATAACCCGAGCTTGCGCCAGCAGCGGATCGCCCCCAAGCCCCGGTCCACCGTTCACTCCACCGGGACCTGCTACAGGTTCACTACCCCTCCTTACGGCAGGGCGATGGGCCAAGAGCTCCACTGACAGCAGCAGCGCGACCGGCGGCCAGCCCGCCACCAGCACCGGCTTCCACTCAAAAGCCGGCGCCGCCGCGATGTTCGCGGCCAGCGAGACCCCGATCCCGAGCAGAAACGCCGACCGCACTGCGCCTCGCGCCCGGCGTGTACGAGTCCCCGACGGCTTCAGCAAGCCGACCGTGGCCAGCAACAGGAGACCGTCCACGGACAGCGGCCACAACGACGCGCTGACATGGTCCGCTCCACCCTGAAGCGCGAACTCCCGCTGGTGCACATACGAGGCGTACGCCGCCACCCCGGCGACCACCAAGGCACAGAACGGCCGGATCCAGGCATCAAGATCCGCGCCGCTGCGCTCAGGCGTACTTGGGCGGGCCTCGGGGTCCTGCGTCATCGGAACCACCGCCACCTGCCACGGCCCCCTCCCAGTGCACAACGCGTGCACACTTGCGCGGGAACTCCCGGGAACTCGCAGGTAGAAGCGGGAAGCCCCCAGGCATCGAAAAGGGCCCTGGCCAGAACATAAGTCCAGGTCAGAGCCCTAAAAGCAGACGAGTCGGGCTGTACGCCGGGTTCCGTCCGAGGCGCCAGCCGGGATGGCACATGCGACCTCCCTGACGAGCGCCCCACAGCAACCCGAGGCATACAGTTTCTCCGCCCCTGGCGTGGCGAGCCCCCGCTCCGATGCGGCCAAGGAACCAAGATCCGGACCATTCGCGGACCAGGAAGCCCCCACTATCTCCTTCAAGGGATTTCCGCAGGTCAGCGGCCAGGCGACGCGGTACCAACAGCAGACGAAGAAGCTGTTAGCACCTACTCGTCACTCATTCAGAACGCCGTTGTCCCTCTATCTCTCGCAACCCGGCGGACCCCTCATAATCTCTCGAACCGTTCCTGACGAGAGCAGCAAGCTGTCGTGACCGAGCGGCGCTGATGTGCAGCTCCTTGCGGAGCGTTTCCGCCGATGCAGGGCGCCGATGCTCTTTCCAATCCTCGGCATCGAGCATGCGAGCTTTCTCCAAGAGGAGATCACCAGGCCCGCCGACAGTGATCGCAGGACCCGCTCCCTGCCCCTCCTCCATGTGGGCTGCGCGGTCCTTCCCTCTCTCTACCGGCCGGTGCACCAGCAGTTCGACCGAGAGCAGCAGTGCGACTGGCGGCCACCCCGCGACCAGCACCGGCTTCCATTGCAAAGCCGGCGCTGCGGCGACGTTCGCGGCCAGCGAGACAACGATCCCCAGCAGGAAGGCCGAACGAACAGCCCAGCGTGCACAACGGGTCGCCGATTCCGAGTGCTTCAGAAGGCCGACCGTGGCCAAGAGCAGCAGGCCGTCCACGGACAGCGGCCACAGCGACGCACTCACGGTGTCCGCTCCCCCTTGCCGGGCGAACTCCCGCTGATGCACGTACGACGCATAGGCGGCGACCCCCGCGACAACCAGCGCACACAGGGACCGCACCCATGCTTCGAGATCCATTGCGCGCCGGTCGGGGAGAAGCCCCGTCGCCTCTTCGCGACGCTTCATCCCGCCCTCACGGGTGGCACTCGCCCCCTGAACTCCCCATCCGGCCAAGGCTCGCTGCCAGCCGAGATGGGCCGCCCGGACACCAAGATCGTCGCACATCTATTGCACACTTGGCCGGGAACTCCCGGGAAATCCAGGGAACTGGAGGGAACTACTCCGCGGCGACCGACGCTCCTCCCCAGGTCAACTGCGGTGCAGCTCAAGCCCAGGCGGTCACCGGCACAAACGAACTGTCCTGGCGGAAGAGGTCGGTCGCGGCCGTCCGCTCCACCCGTAGTTGGTAGTTGTAGTGGCGCAGGTAGTACCCGGGATAGTTGTACGACTCCCAGCGGATCGAGCCCGACGACGAACCCGTGCGGGCGATGAAGGTCGCGTCCCTGGCGAAGGTCGTCGTGCCGTCGTTGGCGTCGAAGCGGGCCCGGAAGTCGTAGTGGCGCAGGTAGTTGCCGGAGGAGTCGCGGAAGGAGTAGCCGTTGGAATCGGCGAGTCCGGCGACGACCGTGAAAGTGGAGGCCGTCTTCTCCGCGGACGTGCTGGAGCTGGTCACGACCGGGAGGTTGAGAAGGGAGGACTGCGCCTGCCAGTAGCGGGTGGTGTAGTTGGCCGACTGGAACGAGCGCGTGACGTTCTTCGCGAGCGAAGGACCGCCCGACACGGTCTCCTTGATGACCGTGAAGTGGCGTGCCGTGCCGGAGACCACCGGCAGGGCCGTCGGCGCCGACCAGGTGGCGAACGTGTCGTAGCTGTCGCTGTAGTAGTAGTTTCCGTCGCCGTAGCCGTCGAAGAAGATCCGCCAGCCGCCGTTGTCGAGCTGGATCACGGACGGGCCCTCGCGGTAGCTGCCCCAGCCGGCCCAGTCGCCCGTCCTGGAGATCGTGTAGGGGCCGCCCAGCGAGGTGGCCGTCGCGTACTCGATGTACTTCGTCGTCTCGTTCTTGGTGAACGCGTGGTACGTCGAGCCGCTCTTCACGATGTACGTGTCGATGTGGTTGGAGCCGATGCCGGACAGGGCCACCGGTGAACTCCAGGCCGTCAGCGCGGAGTTCGTCGCCCTCAACCGGTACGGCGTGAAGATCCACTCGTCGCTGGTGAGCGAGCAGGACACGATGACGTTGACGCTGCCGTCGCTGTCGACGAACCACTCCGGCGCCCACGCGCGGGACAGGTTGGCGATCGGGACCGTGTAGTCGTACAGGAAGGTCCAGTTGGAGCGGTCGGAGCTGCGCGCGAAGCCGATGGTGGTGCTGACGTCCTGCCAGGTGTGGGTCGTGTAGGTGACGTAGTAGTAGCCGTCGGTGTGCTTGAAGACGCTCGCGTCGCGGATCCTGTTGCTCGGCGGCGTGTAGGCGGAGGACTTCAGGAGCCTGAAGTCCGTGGCGTCGTCGGACTGGTAGACGTTCACCGTGCCGTCGTCGCTGTTGAGGAACGGGACGATCGTGTACCGGGTGGCGGAGCCGCTCGGCGGGGCGGCGGCGAGGGCCGTGCCCGGGAGTTCACCGAGCAGCACGGCCGAGGCCGGCAGCGCGGCCATCACGCGCAGCAGGGTACGGCGGGACGGCTGGGGGGATCGTGTGGTCACGGGCGGCTCTCCCTCGGACAAGAACGCGGCTCTGACGTCCGACATGCCGAACAGAGTTCGGAAAGTCGGTCAGACCGTAAGGGGGTGACCGGAACACGTCAATCCCCTTGCATACAACGGCCGTTCCCACCAAGCGCTTTCCGAGGTTACCGTTCGGTAGAAGGCGTCGACCCGGAGGTGTCCCCGTATGACGTACGAGCGTTCCGTAGGACTGGTGGAGACCGCCCGGGCACTGGCCGACGGCGAGGTCACCTCACTGGCGCTCGTCGAGCGGGCCCTGGCGCGGATCGAGTCCTCCCAGGGCTCCCTCAACGCCTTCCGGATCGTCCGCACGGAGGCCGCCCTCGCCGAGGCCGTGGCCGCGGACGCCCAACTGGCCACCGGGGCACGGAAACCGCTGCTCGGCGTGCCCGTCGCCGTCAAGGACGACATGGACGTGGCCGGCGAGCCCACCGCCTTCGGCTGTGAAGGGGAGTTCCCGCCGGTCGCCCGGGACGGCGAGGCGGTACGGCGGCTGCGCGCGGCCGGTGCCGTGATCGTCGGCAAGACCAACACCTGCGAGTTCGGGCAGTGGCCGTTCACCGAGGGCCCGGCCTTCGGCGCCACCCGCAATCCGTGGAACTCCGCCTACACGCCCGGCGGTTCGTCGGGCGGCTCGGCCGCCGCCGTCGCCGCCGGTCTGGTGCCCGCCGCGCTCGGCTCGGACGGCGCGGGCTCGGTGCGGATCCCGGCCTCCTGGACGCACCTCGTCGGCATCAAGCCGCAGCGGGGCCGCGTCTCCACCTGGCCGCGCGGCGAGTCCTTCCAGGGCATCACGGTCAACGGCACCCTGGCCCGTACGGTCGCCGACGCGGCCCTCCTCCTCGACGCGGCGAGCGGCAACCACGACCTCGACCCGCACCGGCCGCCGGCGATCGACGCCTCGGCCGCGGTGGGCCGCGACCCGGGCCGACTGCGCATCGCACTCGCCCTGAAGCCGCCGTTCACCGCCCTGCCCGCGCGGCTCCAGCCGGAGGTGCGGGCGCGAGTCCTCGAACTCGCCTCCCGAATCGCCGACTTGGGGCACATCGTCGAGGAGGCGGATCCGCCGTACGGCCAGATCGGGCTCACCTTCATCCCGCGCGCCACGGCCGGCCTCGCCGAACGCGTCCGCGAGGCACCCTTCCCCGCCCTGCTCGACCGGCGCACCCGGGACGCGGCCCGGCTCGGTGGGCTCCTCGGCGGGGTCCCGCTGCGGGCGGCCCGGCGCGCGGAGGCGGTCCTGCACCGCCGTATCGGAGGGTTCTTCTCGTCGTACGACGTGATCCTGGCCCCCACCACGGCCGCGCCCCCGCCGCGCATCGGGTCGATGCTGAAGCTCGGCGGGTTCGCCACGGACCGCGCGATGATCGCCGCGTGTCCGTACGCCTGGCCGTGGAACGTGCTGGGCTGGCCGGGGGTGAACGTGCCCGCCGGGTTCGTCGGCGAAGGGCTGCCGGTCGGGGCCCAGCTGCTCGGGCCGGCGAACAGCGAGCCGCTGCTGCTCTCGCTCGCGGCGCAGCTGGAGGCGGAGCTGAGCTGGCACGAGCGGTGGCCGGGGCCGTTCGTCGCCGCGGATTCACCGGCCGTGTGAGCATCCCGGCCCGTACCCTGTGACCATGGACGATGCGTCGATGGTCGGGCTCATGGGGCGGGTCTCGGGGACGGTGGGGCCGGGGCTCGTCGGTGAGGTGATCGTCCGGGTGCGCGGAGGCGCCGAGCACTTCCTGGCCTACCCCGCCACCGGGACCGAGCGCATCGAGCGGGGGACGGTGGTGATGGTGGTGGAGTATCTGCCGCCGCGGACCGTCTACGTACAGGCCGCATACGACAGCTGAGCCTGCCAACGCGCAGGTGAGAGCGGTATGTATCAAGAGTTCGACAAGGATTGGCGGGTCCCTGTATTCCGCCGTCCCAGAGGCGCACACTCCCTTCGTTCGGTGCCGAAAGGGCACCATGCAAAGGGGGCGTATGCCGATGGTCATCGGCGTCGTTGCGGGGGTGGCAGTCGCTGCCATCGCCGTTCTGATCGGTCTGTTCAAACTGATGTGGCGTGTCGCGGAACCCAACGAGGCACTGATCATCTCGGGCTCCAACCACAAGACGGAGGGGCTCGAAGCGGGGATGGGATTCCGCATCGTCACCGGGCGCGGCACCTTGGTGCTGCCCGGGGTCCAGGCGGTGCGCAAGCTCTCGCTCGATCTGAACGAGACCGAACTGCATGTGGACTGCGTGACCCACCAGGGCATCCCGCTCAAGGTGCGGGGCGTGGTCATCTTCAAGGTGGGCGACGACTTCGTGTCGATCGCCAACGCGGGGCGTCGCTTCCTCGACCAGCAGAAGCTGATGTCGGAACGGGTGCACAACGTGTTCGCCGGTCATCTGCGGTCCATCGTCGGCGGGTTGACCGTCGAGGACATGATCCGCGACCGGGAGAAGCTCACGGGACAGACCCGGGCCGCCTGCGGGACGGAGATGGAGAAGCTCGGCCTGATCGTCGACTCGCTCCAGATCCACGAGATCGAGGACCCGACCGGCTACATCCAGAACCTCGCGATGCCGCACGCGGCGGCCGTCCAGCGGGACGCGCGTATCGCGCAGGCCGAGGCGAACCGGCTGGCCACGGAGGCCGAGCAGCAGTCGTTCGCACGGATGGCCGAGGCCACCCGGGACAGCGAGATCCTCCAGGCCGGCTACCAGGCCGAGCGGGACAAGGCGGCGGCGAAGGCGCGCCAGGCCGGTCCGCTCGCCGAGGCCGGGGCCCGGCAGGAGGTCGTCGTCCAGGAGACGCGGGTCGCCGAACTCGAGGCGCACCGGCGGGAGCAGCAGCTCCAGGCGGACGTCCGCAAGCCGGCGGACGCCAAGGCGTACGAGAAGCGCACGCTGGCCGAGGCCGAGCGCGACGCCCGGATCTCCGGTGCCGAGGCCAAGGCGAAGGAGACCGAGCTCGCGGCGGCGGCCGAGGCGACCCGGGTCAAGGCGGCCGCGGGTGCCGAGGCCGAGGCGACCAAGGCACGGGGTGCGGCCACCGCCGCCTCCACCCGGGCCACCGGTGAGGCCGAGGCCGCCGCGGCCCAGGCCAAGGGTCTCGCGGAGGCCGAGGCGGCCAGGGCGAAGGGGCTCGCGGAGGCGGAGGCCATCAAGGCCCGGGCCGCCGCGCTCGCCGAGAACCAGGAGGCGGTCGTCGCCCAGCAACTCGCCGAGAACTGGCCGGAGATCGTGAAGGCGGGCGCGTCCGCGTTCGGCAGCGTCGACAACATGGTGGTCCTCAACGGCGCGGACGGCATGGCGGACATGCTGGCCAAGGCGCTCACCATGGGCGGCACGGGGCTGGGCCTGGCCCGTCAGCTGCTGGCGTCGATGAACCAGAACGGGCAGACCCCGAACGGGACTTCACTGAACGGGGTGGCCACGCCGCCCGTCCAGAAGGTGCCGGTGCAGGAGTAAACAGCAAGCGGTCCGGGGCCTTTGGAGAAAAGGGCCCCGGACCGCCCGCGTTCAAAGCTGGGCGACACCCAGGCCGATCAGGGCAACTACCTTCGCGATCTCGAAGGCGATGTAGACGAGGTGACCGCGCGAGCGGGGCAGGTCCTCGCCGGCCAGGACGCGGTCGGAGCGTCGGTTCAACCGGGGCCGGACGACGGCTAGTTGACCGACGAGCAGCACAACCAGGGCGACGGTCCACGCGATGACCGCGCCCGATGTGTCACCCAGGGCGACCAGCACGACCACCGCGGCGGCCAGGACGCTCTCCACCAGGTTCAGGGCCCGGAAGACCAGCCGCCCGATGCCCAGGCCCACTTGAAGGGTCACCCCCGTGCGCGGAACTTCAGCGGTGCCTCCAGGAAGGAGATCGCCAGCACCATCCCGAGCCACACGAAGGTGATCGCGCCCGCCGTTTCGTTCATCCGACCGACCGTACTCCTCCCCGGTTCGGCGGACGCCTTAAGGTGCCCACGTGACTGCGTTTACCGATGAGAACGTTCCCGGCCGCCACGGCGCCACCGCCACCACCGAGGCCGACCCGCGCGAGGTCGGCAAGGTGCGTACCGAGTACTCCCCCGCGCACGACGGCGACCCCGACCCGGGCGAGATCGTGTGGACCTGGGTGCCCTTCGAGGAGAACGACGGCCGGGGCAAGGACCGGCCCGTGCTCGTGGTCGCCCGCGAGGCCGCCGGGACCTTCCTCGCCGTACAGCTGTCGAGCAAGCGGCACGACGGCGACCGGGAGTGGGTGGCGATCGGCAGCGGCCCCTGGGACCGCACCGGCCGCGACTCCTGGGTGGACGTCGACCGCATCCTGCGCCTCCACGAGGAGGGCATGCGCCGGGAGGCGTGCGCGCTGGACCGGGGCCGCTTCAACCTGGTCAGGCAGCGGCTGCACGAGCGGTACGGCTGGAGCTGACCGGCGCGGCTCCGGTCACCGCTGAAGGGTTCGCTCCGGAAAAGCCCGTACGAACGCCTCCCGGAGCACCGCACCCGGCGTCCGGTCCAGCACCCCGAACACCACCTGCTCGAAGGTCCCGGCGAACCGCCCGCCGGGGCCCAGCAGCGCCCGGAAAGCGCCCGCCACCTGCGCGGGGTCGTTCTGGAAGACCCCGCAGCCCCAGGCACCCAGCACCAGGCGCCGGTGGCCGTGCGCGGCGGCCGTCTCCAGGACCCGCTCGGCCCGCGTCGCGACAGCGGACGGCAGCTCACCGGCCCGCTCCGGGGCCGTACGCACCACCACCCCCGCGTTCGGCGCGGCGGCGGTCAGGAAGCTCACGAGGAACGGTGTGTCCAGCAGGCGGGCATGGTCGTCCCGGAATACGGGCACGCCCGGTGAGTGGATGACGCGGTCCGTGTAGAACGCGTCGCGGTGGGCGCGGTGATGGTCGTAGAACTCACGTGCCTCCAGCAGGCAGGTGTGCAGTGCGGAGGCCCGGCACAGGGCCTCTTCCTGGGCCTGGGCGCCGTTGAGGTATCCGCCACCGGGGTTGCGGGCCGAGGCGAAGTTCAGCACGGCCACGTCACCGCCGATCCGACGGGCCGCTTCCAGGCTGCTCTCGCCGCTGACCTCGAAGAACGTCTCCACGGCGGCAACCGGCGCCACCTCCACGGGCCCCGGACCGTACATCCGCGTCCCGGCCCGCGCCGCCCGTATCGCCGTAGCGATGGACACGTCACGCCCCGACGGCGACCGGTACCCCCCGTCCGCCACGATCCGCTCCGTCTCGCGCGCGACACCGCGCAGGCGTGCGCTCATGGCGCGACCCCCGTACGCGCCGCGACCGCACGCCCCGCGATCTCCCCCGTTGTGCTCATGAAGGAATCGTGGGCGATCCTGGGGGTGTCGGGCAACCGGGTTTCCGGCGCCGCGCCGGCCCGGAAAACGCCTCGCGAACGCCACGAGAACGGAGATTCACGGCCTCTATTGCGGTGATGTGCCCCCTTGTGCGAAACGACGCGAGGGTTTTGGGTGGGACGAGTTGCCCTCGGGCCACCAAGGAGGACCCTGACATGTCCGATGCCCCCAGTGGCTGTACACCGAGTGACTGTACGGAGCCCCGCACATCCGTCCCCGAGGCCGAGCTGGAGGCTCTGGTCCGCGGGATCTGCTTCAAGACCGGGCCCCCTCGTCGTCTCGGCGTCGAACTGGAATGGCTGATACACGAGCTGCGGATGCCGCAGCTCCCCGTGACCCATGAACGACTCGCGGCCGCCTACGCCGCGGTACGCACCCTGCCCCTCGCCTCGGCCCTCACCGTCGAGCCCGGCGGCCAGCTGGAGCTCAGCTCGCAGCCCGCCGACTCGCTGACCGAGTGCATCGCCACCGTCTCCGCCGACCTCGCCGCCGTCCGGGCGGCCCTCGCCGAGCACGGACTCGGCCTCGCCGGCATCGGGAACGACCCCTGGCACCCGCCTCGCAGATTCCTCCACGAGCCGCGTTACGACGCCATGGAGGCCTGCCTCGACCGCACAGGCCCGGCGGGACGGGCCATGATGTGCACCTCCGCCTCCGTCCAGGTCTGCCTGGACGCCGGGTACGAGGAGCCCGGCCCCCTGGGGCTCGGGCGCCGCTGGTGGCTGGCCCACCAACTGGGCGCGGTCCTGGTGGCCGCGTTCGCCAACTCTCCCTTCGCCGGCGGCGAGCCCACCGGCTGGCTCTCCACCCGCCAGCTGCTGTGGCTGGAGATCGGCAAGGGCCGCGCGGGCGGCCCGTCCCTGGACACCGACCCCCGCAGCGCCTGGGCCCGGCACGTCCTGAACGCTCCGGTGATGTGCGTACGACGGGACAGCGGGCCCTGGGACGTCCCCGAGGACCTCACCTTCCGGCAGTGGGTCCGCTCCGGGGTGCCCCGGCAGCCGACCCGGGAGGATCTCGACTACCACGTCTCGACACTGTTCCCGCCGGTCAGACCGCGCGGCCACCTGGAGCTGCGCATGATCGACGCCCAGCCCGGCGAGGACGGCTGGATCGTGCCGCTCGCGGTGACGACGGCGCTCTTCGACGACCCGCAGGCCGCCGAGACCGCCTACCGCGCGGCCAAGCCGCTGGCCGAGCGCGCCCTGGGGCTGCCCGCCCCGCACAACCCGCTGTGGATCGACGCGGCCCGCCAGGGTCTGCGCGACCCGGAGCTGCACGAGGCGGCCATCGCGTGCTTCCTGGCCGCCCTGGAGGCGCTCCCCCGGCTCGGCGCGGGCCGCGCGGTCACGGACGCCGTCGCCGCCTACCTGGACCGCTATGTGATGCGGGGCCGCTGCCCCGCCGACGACCTGCTGGACCGGGCACACGGTCCGCTCAGGAAGGACTCCCTCGCATGACCGACGCCGACAAGCTCCGCGAGCGGGCCCTGACCACCCTGGTCACCGCCCGGGACCGGACGACGCTGCTGACCTCCTGCGTCGAGGAGCCCGACCTGACCGCCCAGCACTCGCCGCTGATGTCGCCGCTCGTGTGGGACCTCGCGCACATCGGCAACCAGGAGGAGCAGTGGCTGCTGCGGGCCGTCGCCGGGCAGGAGGCGATCCGGCCCGAGATCGACAGTCTCTACGACGCCTTCGAGCACCCCCGCTCGGAGCGCCCCACCCTGCCCCTGCTGCCGCCCGCCGAGGCCCGCCGGTACGCGGCGGACGTGCGCGGCCGGGTCCTGGACGTGCTGGAGAAGGCGGCCTTCCACGGCACCCGGCTCACCGAGGCCGGGTTCGCCTTCGGGATGATCGCCCAGCACGAACAGCAGCACGACGAGACGATGCTGATCACCCATCAGCTCCGCAAGGGCCCCCAGGCCCTGACCGCCCCCGACCCGGAACCGGCGCCGCTGTTCACCGGTCCGTCCGAAGTCCTCGTCCCCGGCGGCCCGTTCACGATGGGCACCTCGGACGAGCCGTGGGCGCTGGACAACGAACGCCCCGCGCACCGGCGCGAGGTGGACGCCTTCTACATCGACACGACCCCGGTCACCAACGCCGAGTACCAGGCGTTCATCGCGGACGGCGGCTACGACGAGGAGCGCTGGTGGGCACCGGCGGGGTGGGCGCACATCCGCCAACACTCCATATCCGCCCCGCTGTTCTGGAGCCGGGACGGCAAGCAGTGGCTGCGGCGGCGCTTCGGCGTCACCGAGGTCGTGCCGCCCGACGAGCCGGTGGTGCACGTGTGCTGGTACGAGGCCGACGCGTACGCCCGCTGGGCCGGACGGCGGCTGCCCACCGAGGCCGAGTGGGAGAAGGCGGCCCGGCACGACCCCACTTCGGGCCGCTCGACGCGCTACCCGTGGGGTGACGCCGACCCCGCGCCGGTCCACGCCAACCTGGGCCAGCGCCATCTGCGCCCGGCCCCGGCGGGCAGCTACCCGGAGGGCGAATCCCCGCTCGGCGTACGGCAGTTGATCGGTGACGTGTGGGAGTGGACGGCGAGCGACTTCGAGCCGTACCCGGGCTTCCGGGCGTTCCCGTACAAGGAGTACTCCGAGGTGTTCTTCGGCCCCGACCACAAGGTGCTGCGCGGCGGTTCGTTCGCCGTGGACGCGGTGGCCTGCCGGGGCACCTTCCGCAACTGGGACTACCCGATCCGGCGGCAGATCTTCTCCGGTTTCCGTACGGCCCGCTCGGGAGCCGTCTGATGTGTCGTCACCTTGCCTACCTGGGACCCGAGGAGCCGCTCGGCCGGCTCCTCGTGGAGCCCGCGCACAGCCTGTACCGGCAGTCCTGGGCGCCGCGGCGGCAGAAGTACGGCACGGTCAACGCCGATGGTTTCGGGGTCGGTTGGTACGCCGAGGGTGACCCGGTCCCGGCGCGCTACCGCCGGGCCGGGCCCATCTGGGCGGACCTGTCCTTCGCGGACCTCGGCCGGGTCGTGCGAACGGAGGCCCTCCTGGCCGCCGTTCGGGACGCGACCCTCGCGGGAGCCGACGCCGAGGCCGCGGCGGCACCGTACGCCTCGGGTCCCTGGCTGTTCAGCCACAACGGCGCGGTCGCCGGCTGGCCCCGCTCGCTCGCGCCGCTGGCCCCGGCCCTGCCCGCGACGGACCTGCTGTCGATGGAGGCCCGCAACGACTCGGCGTTCGTGTGGGCGCTGGTCCTCCACCGGCTCAGCAACGGCGACGAGGAGGGCCAGGCGCTGGCCGACACCGTCCTGGAGGTCGCCGCGGCCGCCCCCGCCTCCCGGCTCAACCTGCTGCTCACCAACGGCGAGTCGATCGCCGCGACCACCTGGGGAGACACCCTCTTCTACCTCGCCCGGCCCGGCGGCGGCACGGTCGTCGCCTCCGAGCCGTACGACGACGATCCGCACTGGCAGGAGGTCCCCGACCGCACGCTGCTCGCGGCGAGCCGCACCGACGTCCTGCTCACCCCGCTCAAGGATCCAGCCGAGCTGCCACTGAAGGAGCCCCGCACGTGAGTCCGTTCCTTCTCACCCGCACCCTGCCCGAGGACGCCACCGAGGCCGCCCTGCGCGCCGACGTCCTCAAGGGCCTGACCCACACGCCCAAGACGCTGCCGCCGAAGTGGTTCTACGACGCCCACGGCAGCGAACTCTTCGAGCAGATCACCGAGTTGCCCGAGTACTACCCCACCCGCGCCGAGCGGGAGATCCTCCTCGCCCGCTCCGGCGAGATCGCCGCGGCGACCGGCGCCCGCACCCTGGTCGAGCTGGGCTCCGGCTCCTCGGAGAAGACCCGCCACCTCATCGACGCGCTCACCGGACTGCACACGTACGTGCCGGTGGACGTCAGCGAGAGCGCGCTCACCCAGGCCGGACACGCGCTGATCGCCGAGCGGCCGGGGCTGAGCGTGCACGCGCTGATCGCCGACTTCACGGCCGCGCTGACGCTCCCGGAGACCCCGGGCCCCCGTCTGGTGGCGTTCCTCGGCGGCACGATCGGCAACCTGCTGCCGGTCGAACGCGCCGCGTTCCTCACCTCCGTACGGTCCCTGCTCTCCCCCGGCGACGCGCTGCTCCTCGGCACCGACCTGGTCAAGGACGAGGACGTGCTGGTGAGGGCGTACGACGACGCGGCCGGGGTGACGGCCGAGTTCAACAAGAACGTCCTGACCGTCGTCAACCGCGAACTCCACGCCGACTTCGACCCGGACGCCTTCGACCACGTGGCCCTGTGGGACCGGGAGAACGAGTGGATCGAGATGCGGCTGCGCTCCCGCACGGACCAGACGGTGAAGCTCCCGGCACTCGACCTGGCCGTCGACTTCGAGCCCGGCGAGGAACTGCGCACCGAGATCTCGGCGAAGTTCCGCAAGGAGGGAGTGCGCTCCGAACTGTCCGCCACGGGTCTGGAGTTGGCCCACTGGTGGACGGACGAGGCGGGCCGGTTCGCGCTGTCGCTGAGCATGGCGCGATGACCGACGGCTCGCGCTCCGCCGTCCCCTGGGGCACGGTGGATCCATGACGAATCACACCTATCGGGTGACCGAGATCGTCGGCACCTCGCCCGACGGCGTCGACCAGGCGATCCGCAACGGCATCAGCAGGGCCTCGCAGACCCTCCACAACCTGGACTGGTTCGAGGTGACACAGGTGCGGGGGCAGATCGAGGACGGGGACATCGCCCACTGGCAGGTGGGGCTCAAGGTGGGCTTCCGCCTGGACGAGTCCGACTGACGGCCTCAGGTCCGCCCCTCCCGCTCCTGCGCGACCTTCAGCGCGGCGGAAGGGGCGGTCCAGCGCGCCCGTACGACGGTGAAACCGGCGCGTTGGGCGTCCGCGCAGACCAGCTCGTCGTCGTCCACCACCACCCGGATCTCGCGGTTGCGGGCGAGCTTCTTGAGGGTCTCCAGCTTGGTGCGCCGGGCGGGCCGCCGGTCGTCGTTGCGCCGCATGTGCACAGGGCCCTCCGGCAGCCCTTGCGCGGCAAGCCAGGCCAGCGTGTCGCGTCGGCAGCGCTCGGGCCGTCCGGTGAGGTAGACGACCTCGCACTCCTCGGCGCTCGCCCGCGCCAGCGCGACGCCCTCCGGGATCGGCGGGTCCTTCGGGGCGGCGGCGAAGAACGCGTCCCAGTCCCGCGGCCTCCGCTCCAGGAACCGCTGCCGGTGGGCCGTGTCGGCGAGGGTGTTGTCCAGGTCGAACACGGCGAGCGGGCGCTTGCTGCTGTCGGTCACACCGTGACCCTAGCCCCGGTGTGACCCGGCGATCGCTGCGCACCGCATGCTTCTCCCATGTCTTCCACCCTCATCGGCGCCGCCCGGCAGCGCCCCTGCACCCTGGTGGTGTGCCGGGGCTGCTGCTGCGGCGACCCCCGCAAGCACCCCGGCTTCGACCACGCCTGGCAGCTGGAGCGGCTGCGGGCGGCCGCGGCCGAGAGCGGCTTCCAGGTACGGACGACGGACTGCCTCGGCCCCTGCGACCAGCCGAACGTCATCGTCGTCCAGCCCTCCGCGACCGGCCGGCGGGCCGGTGGGCGGGCCACCTGGATCGGCTTCGCCATGGACGACGACTGCACGGAGGAGATCGTGGAGTGGGCGGCGGCCGGCGGGCCGGGCGTCGCCGAGCCGCCGGTCGCGCTGGAGCTGCAGTTCATCGAGCCGCCCCGGGAGGAGCGGGTGCGTTCGCGGCGCCGCCGTTAATTGTTAATGGGATCCATTTTCATGTAGCGTCCTCGGTGCCCACCACCGAGGAGGTTCTCCCCATGGCTGTCCCCAAGCGGAAGATGTCCCGCAGCAACACCCGCCACCGCCGCGCGCAGTGGAAGGCCGGCACCCCGCAGCTGGTGCCGGTCACAATCGACGGCGTCCCGTATCTCGTCCCGCAGCACCTGGTCAAGGCGTACGAGCGCGGCCTGCTGCGTCCCGAGGGCTGAGGACCGGATGCCGTACGACCGCCTGCCCGTCACCATTCTCTCCGGCTTCCTCGGGGCGGGCAAGACGACCCTGCTCAACCATGTCCTCACCAACCGCGAGGGCCTGCGGGTCGCCGTCATCGTCAACGACATGAGCGAGGTCAACATCGACGCGGCGCTGGTGCGCGGCGGCGAGGCCGCGCTGTCGCGGACCGAGGAACGCCTGGTCGAGATGACCAACGGCTGCATCTGCTGCACCCTGCGCGACGACCTCCTGGAGGAGGTGGACCGGCTGGCCCGCGAGGGCCGTTTCGACCACCTGCTCATCGAGTCCTCGGGCATCTCCGAACCCCTGCCCGTGGCCGCCACGTTCGCCTTCGCCCGCGACGACGGCGCCACGCTCGGGGAGGTGGCCCGGCTCGACACCATGGTCACCGTCGTGGACGCGGCCAACTTCCTTCCCGAGCTGGCGTCCGGCGACGAACTCGCCGAGCGCGGCCTCGCGCCCTTCGAGGACGACGAGCGCACGGTCAGCGATCTCCTCGTCGACCAGATCGAGTTCGCCGACGTCCTGGTCCTCAACAAGCTCGACCTGGTGAGCGCGGAGGAGACCGCCCGGCTGCGGGCGGCTCTCACCCGGCTCAACCCGGTCGCCCGGATCGTCGAGGCCGTGCACGGCAAGGTGGCACTCCAACAGGTCCTGGGGACCGGCCTGTTCGACCTCGACCGCGCCCAGCAGGCGCCCGGCTGGGTACAGGAGCTGAACGGCGAGCACATCCCCGAGACGGAGGAGTACGGCGTCTCCTCCACCGTCTTCCGTTCCGAACTCCCCTTCCACCCAGGCCGGTTGTGGGACTTCGTGACCGAGGAGCTGGACAGCGACCGGTACGGGCGGATCCTGCGCTCGAAGGGGTTCTTCACCCTGGCCAGCCGTCCGCACGTGACCGGGCTGTGGTCACAGGCCGGTTCGGTGGCCCGCTTCGAGCCGTCCGCCGCGCGGGACACCGAGGCGCCGTACGCCCAGGAACTGGTGTTCATCGGGACGCAGTTGGAGGCAGAGACGCTCCGCGCGGACCTCACCGCCTGTCTGCTGCGGGACGGCGAAGGCTTCGCGGCTGAGGATCCTTTCCCGGCCTGGGACACGTACGGGATCGACGAGGCGTGCGACCACGAGGAGCACGGTCACGCGGCCGCCGTCGCATAGAAATGCGCGCGGACGCGGCGCAGCCAGGCCTCGGCCGGCGCCTCGTCCGGGTGCTCCGGGAGCACGGACCGGGTCTCGGCGAAGACCGTCTCGTAGTGGGCGAGCAGCGACCGCGCGACCGTGGGGTCGGCGGCGACGCTCTCCCCGAAGCGGTGGTACTCCTCGGGGTCCTCGACCCGCACGCCGAGCCGGCCGGTCGCGTACAGCTCCAGGCCCTGGTGGCACAGGCGCTTGAGGTGCCGGGCGTGCTTGGCGGTGCGCCGGTCCCGGTCGCGGCCCTCAAGTCGCCTGAACTGCTGGGTGGCGTACCCGAGATAGGCGTCCCGGACCCGCTGGGCGCTCAGGAACGAGCCGCGGATACCGATGAGTTCGTCGCCGAGCGGGGTGCGCGTCTCGTACAGCTCGTCCGGCAGCCACACCAGCTCCATGACCGTCGGGTTGCCGCCAAGGGCCAGCCGGCACCACTTCGCCGCCTCGTGCAGGGTGCGGTCGGGCGCGGTGGTGACGTGGGACTCCTTCGGCGTGTGCAGGCCGAGGAGGGTCTCGGTGGGCGCGGCGAACATGCCGAGCCGGTCCACGTCGGAGCCCTCGCGGGCGAGGCCGTACGCGGTCGAGCCGACGATGCCGGAGAGGAGGATGTTCGGGACGGTCACCCGGCCATTGTGCTGACCTGTACGGATACCCGTCACCCGGTTTTCTGCGACCCACGACGGGCGGTCCCCGACGGGAATGTCCGGGCGCGCCAGGTGTTGAACCTGATGTGAGCTCCCTGATCGCCGCCACCCGCTTCTCCGTCCTGGACCGCTCCCGCACCCGCGAGGGCGGCACGCACGCGGAGGCGCTGCGGGACACCGTGGAGCTGGCGCGGGAGCTGGAGGGGCTCGGCTATCACCGGTTGTGGGTCTCGGAGCACCACGGGGTGCCCGGCGTCGCCGGTTCCGCGCCGACCGTGCTGGCCGCGGCCGTCGCCTCGGCCACGGAGCGGATCCGGGTCGGCACCGGCGGTGTGATGCTGCCGAACCACCAACCCCTGGTCGTCGCCGAGCAGTTCGGCGTGCTGGAGTCGCTCTTCCCGGGCCGGATCGACATGGGCCTCGGCCGTTCGGTCGGCTTCACGGACGGGGTGCGCAAGGCGCTGGGCCGTGGCAAGGACGACGCCGACGACTTCGCGGGCCAGCTCGACGAGCTGCTGGGCTGGTTCCGGGGCACCTCGCCGACGGGAGTACGGGCCCGTCCCGCCGAGGGCCTGACCGTGCCGCCGTTCGTGCTGGCCATGGGCGAGGGCGCCGCGATCGCCGCCCGCGCGGGCCTGCCGATGGTCATCGGGGACCTCCGCAACCGCGAGAAGACGCAGCGCGGCATCGACCACTACCGCACCCACTTCCGCCCCTCTCCCTGGGCCGCCGAACCGTACGTCGTGATCTCGGGCACGGTCGCGGTCGCCGCCACGCAGGAAGAGGCGCGGCGGCTGCTGATCCCGGAGGCCTGGTCGATGGCGTACTCCCGCACCCACGGCAGCTTCCCGCCCCTCCCGCCCGCGGAGCGCGTCGAGACCCTCACGATGACCGCGAAGGAGCGCGGCTTCTACGAGTCCGGGCTCGTCGGCCACATCGCGGGCACCGAGGCCGAGGTCGCCCACGAGCTGGAGACGGTCCTGAAGGAGACGGGCGCGCAGGAGATCCTGGTCACCACCAGCACCTATGAGCGCGAGGCCCTGCTGGACTCCTACCGGAGGCTGGCCGCGATCGTCTCCGGCTAGAGTCGCTGACATGCACGATCCGTACGTCCGCGTCCGCGATGCCCGTGAACACAATCTTCAAGGGGTGGACGTCGACATCCCTCGGGACGTGTTGACCGTGTTCACAGGCGTCTCCGGGTCGGGGAAGTCCTCGCTCGCCTTCGGGACGGTCTACGCCGAGGCGCAGCGGCGGTACTTCGAGTCGGTGGCACCCTACGCACGGCGGCTGATCCACCAGGTCGGGGCGCCGAAGGTCGGGGAGATCACCGGGCTGCCGCCCGCGGTCTCACTCCAGCAGCGCCGCTCGTCGCCGACGTCCCGCTCGTCCGTCGGCACGGTCACCAATCTCTCCAACTCACTCCGGATGCTCTTCTCGCGGGCCGGCGACTACCCGCCGGGCGCCGAGCGGCTCGACTCGGACTCCTTCTCCGCGAACACCGCCGCCGGAGCCTGCCCCGAGTGCCACGGCCTGGGACGGGTCCACCGTACGACCGAGCGGTCGCTGGTCCCCGACCCGTCGCTGTCGATCCGGGAGGGCGCGATCGCCGCGTGGCCCGGCGCCTGGCAGGGCAAGAACCTGCGGGACATCCTGGACGCGCTCGGGTACGACGTGGACCGGCCCTGGCGCGAGCTGCCCGCCGAGGAGCGGGAGTGGATCCTGTTCACCGACGAGCAGCCGGTGGTCACCGTGCACCCGGTGCGGGACGCGGACCGCATCCAACGCCCGTACCAGGGCACGTACATGAGCGCCCGCCGCTATGTGCTGAAGACCTTCTCCGACTCCAAGAGCCCGGCCCTCAGGGCGAAGGCGGAGAGCTTCCTGGTCTCCGAGCCCTGCGCGGTGTGCGGCGGCAGCAGGCTGCGGCCCGAGGCGCTGGCGGTCACCTTCGACGGCCGTACGATCGCCGAACTGACCGCGATGCCCCTGGTGGAGCTGGCCGCGCTGCTCGACGGCGACGCCCGTTCCGAGACGGCACGCGTTCTGAGTGAGGACCTGACCGCCCGTATCGCGCCCGTCGTCGACCTCGGCCTCGGCTATCTGAGCCTCGACCGCGCGACCCCCACCCTCTCCGCGGGCGAACTCCAACGGCTGCGGCTCGCCACGCAGTTGAGGTCCGGGCTCTTCGGCGTCGTGTACGTCCTCGACGAACCCTCCGCGGGACTGCACCCGGCGGACACCGAGGCGCTGCTGACCGTGCTGGAGCGGCTCAAAGCGGCCGGCAACTCCGTGTTCGTGGTCGAGCACCACCTTGACGTCGTGCGCGGCGCCGACTGGCTGGTGGACGTGGGTCCGCTCGCCGGCGAGCACGGCGGGCGGGTGCTGTACAGCGGGCCGGTCGCCGGGCTGGCCTCGGTGGCGGAGTCGGCCACGGCCCGTTTCCTCTTCGACCGCGCGGCTGCCCCGGTACGACACGTCCGTTCCCCCCGCGGGCAGTTGAAGGTCGGTCCGGTCAACCGGCACAACCTGCGCGGAGTGACCGCCGAGTTCCCGCTCGGGGTGTTCACCGCGGTGACCGGGGTGTCGGGTTCGGGCAAGTCGACGCTGGTCGGGGAGATCACCGAGGAGTTGGAGGGCGTCGGGCGACTGGTGTCGGTCGACCAGAAGCCGATCGGGCGGACCCCGCGCTCCAACCTGGCCACCTACACAGGGCTGTTCGACGTCGTGCGCAAGGTGTTCGCCGGCACTGACGGGGCTCGGGAACGCGGCTTCGGGGTCGGCCGGTTCTCCTTCAACGTGGCGGGCGGGCGCTGCGAGACCTGTCAGGGCGAGGGGTTCGTCAGCGTGGAGCTGCTGTTCCTGCCGAGCACCTACGCGCCGTGCCCGGAGTGCGGCGGGGCCCGCTACAACGCCGAGACGCTCGAAGTGACGTACCGGGGACGGAACATCGCGCAGGTGCTCGACCTGACGGTGGAGTCGGCGGCGGAGTTCTTCGCGGACACCCCGTCCGTCGCCCGCAGCCTCGCCGCCCTCCTCGATGTCGGTCTCGGCTATCTGCGACTCGGCCAGCCCGCCACGGAGCTGTCCGGCGGCGAGGCCCAGCGCATCAAGCTCGCGAGCGAACTCCAGCGGGTGCGGCACGCCCACACCCTCTACCTCCTCGACGAACCCACCACCGGCCTCCACCCGGCCGACGTCGAGGTCCTGCTGCGCCAGCTCCACGGCCTCGTCGACGCCGGCCACACCGTCATCGTCGTCGAGCACGACATGACGGTCGTGGCGGGCGCCGACTGGGTCGTCGACCTGGGGCCGGGCGGCGGGGACGCGGGCGGACGGATCGTGGCGGCGGGGGTGCCGGAGGAGGTCGCGGGGGTCGCGGGGAGCGCTACGGCGCCCTATCTGACACGGGCGCTGACGCCGGGCGGCTGAGGGGCGAGCAGCCGGGGGCGGCTCGGCCGACGCGGAGGGACGACGTCTCGGGGGCCTTGTCCGGGGCGCGGGTCGATCGGGTGGGAGTCGGCAGGCGGGTGGGCGTCCGCGGCGGGGTGGGCGCCAACGGCTGGGCAGATGCCCTCGGCCAGGTGAGCGCCGACGCCTGGGCCCGTACCCCCGACCAGGTGAGCGCCGGCGATCGCACCGGTGCCCCCGACCAGATGAGCGCCGACGGTCAGAACCGTGCCCCCGGCCAGGTAGGCGTCAGCCGTCGAGTGGATGGCCGCCGCTCCCTCGCCCCACGCCCGTGCCTGCGCCGTCGCCGCCAGCGCCCTGCGGTCCGTGTGACTGCCCGCTGCCACCGGCTCCGCGACCTCCACCTCGGCGACCAGACCGCGCGCCGACACCACCCGCCACACCGATGCCAGCAGGGAGTCCTCGCCGATGAAGGCGGGGGCCGTGCTCGCCGCTCCCCCGGCGACCCGGTAGCGGATGCGTACGGGCTGCACCGGGACGTCCGCGTCGAGGGCCGCCTGGAAGACCGCCCGGCGGAAGTGGCCCTGGGCCCGGCCGCACCACGTGCTGCCCTCGGGGAAGACCGCGACCGCGCTGCCGGCGCGCAGAGCGTCGGCGATGCGGGCGACCGTGTCCGGGAGGGCGCGCAGCCGGTCCCGGTCGATGAAGAGCGCGCCGCTGCCCGCCGTCAGCCCGCCCGCCACCGGCCACCCCCGGATCTCGGACTTGGCGAGCATCCGGGCCGGGCGGACGGCGGCGAGCAGCGGGATGTCCAGCCAGGAGATGTGGTTGGCGACCAGCAGCAGCCCGCCCGTGGGTGAGGCGGTGCCGGACATCCGGAGCCGGAGCCCGGCGGCCCGCACCGTCGCCCGGCACCACCACCTGACCGCGCCGGCCGGCACCCACCGGCCGACCGGCATCAGGGAGATCCCGGCGAGCAGGACCACCACGACGGCGACGAGCCGCAGCACGGCCAGGGGTACGGCCGTGGCGGATCGCGTCCGCTCGATGCAGGCCCCGGGGGTGCAGGGCGCGCTCGGCAGCCAGACGCTCATCAGGCCGGGACGAGCGAGAGGAAGTGCCGCAGGTAACGCGCGTTGACCCGGCGCATCGACAGCAGCACGTACATGTCGGCGACCCCGAAGTCCGGGTCGTGCGCGGGCTGTCCGCACACCCAGGCGCCGAGGCGGAGGTAGCCGCGGAGCAGCGGGGGCAGCTCCGTGTGGGCGGCGGGCGTCCCGTTCGCGGGCTCCCAGGGCAGCAGCGGCCGTACCCGGAACTCTTCGGGAGCCAGGTACTTGGCCCGTACCCGCTCCCAGGTGCCGGCTGCGAGGGCGCCGCCGTCGGCGAGCGGGATCGAGCAGCAGCCGGCCAGCCAGTCGTGGCCGCGGTCGACCATGTAGCGGGCGATGCCGGCCCAGATGAGGCCGATGACCGCGCCGTCGCGGTGGTCGGGGTGCACGCAGGAGCGGCCGACCTCGACGAGCCCGGGGCGGATGGCGTCGAGCCGGGAGATGTCGAACTCGCCCTCGGAGTACAGGCGTCCGGCGACCGCGGCGCGCTCCGGGGGCAGCAGCCGGTAGGTGCCGACGACCTGGCCGGTGAGGGTGTCGCGGACCAGCAGGTGGTCGCAGTAGGCGTCGAAGCCGTCGATGTCGAGGCCCGGTTCCGGGCTGGCGAGCAGGGCGCCCATCTCACCGGCGAACACGTCGTGCCGCAGCCGCTGCGCGGCCCGTACGTCGTCCTCGTCGCGGGCCAGGGTGACGGTGTAGCGGGTGGGTGCCGTGGACTGCGGGGGACGGTCGAGGGTCGAAACGCCGGTCATGGCTCTCTCCTGGTCGCGGGCCGGTTCGGCGGAGCGGGTGCAGACCGTGGGGAGTGCGGTCTGCCGCCCCTGTTCTTCCGATGCCGACTGACATGCACGTGACCGGTGCGGGGAGAGCCGATGTGCGGTTGCTGAACGGATCGGGCCGGGCTGTCGCACCCGTCCCGAACCCTCAGAAGGTGGCCGTCATTTCGCCGGAGCGCAGCGTTCCAGCCATCCGCGCGTCTCGTTCGCGTCGAGGACCCGCTCCAGGACGAGGGATCCGGTCATGCCGGGGAAGAACCGTCCGGCGGGCCAGCCGCGCTGGTACGGCGGCGGGTCCAGGACGAGAAGGCGTACGCCTTCGACGACCGGGATGTCCGACGGCGTGCCCTCGTTCCACACCCAGTCGCCGTCCGGACCCACGAGGTTGAAGGACCCGGTGGTCGGCACCTGGCCGGGCGCGTCCCGGCATACGGCGGTCTCCTGGGCGGAGGGCGCGTGGCCGGGGACGTGGCCGCCGCCCACGAGGGCGTCGGCGAGCAGGGTGTGCAGCTGGAAGTTGTCGCCTATGCCGGTCATCCGCAGCGCGTATCCGGTGCCGGTCGGGCGGTGCAGGGCGACGAGGGGTTCGTCGTCCAGGACGAGCAGGGCGTAGTGCAGGCACTTGAAGTCGTGGCCGGACAGCTCCTGGACGGGGCGCAGGGCTTCCAGCAGCCGGGTGCGCAGACCGGAGCCGAGTGCGGTGCGGACCTCGGGGCGGTTGAGCATCGCGACGGTGGCCATCTCCCAGCGGGGCAGGAGCCACCAACCAGCGGTCGCGGTCTGTCCGGCGCGTTCGAGGACCTCGGGCCCGGGGTCGCCGGAGTCGTGGTCGGGCAGGTCTCCGCCGCCGGTCGCCGCCCAGCGCTCGCAGAACTCCGCGGCGGCGCCCAGCGCACCGGCGAGCCCGTCGAAGACGTACGACGCGCACTGGCTCGCGTCCGCCCCGCGCTCGACGCAGGCGCCGACCGCCACGGCCGTCATCGCGCGCGGCCCGGCCGGCATCTCCGGCAACAGCACGGCCAACCGCGGTCCCGCCGCGTGGAGTTCGTGGTCCCCCGCCTTGTCGAAGCCCTCGTACATCTGCTGGATCGCGCGCTGAGCCCCCTGCCCGTCGCGTTCCCGCACAGCGGTCTCGAGACCTGTGACGGCCTCCAGGAACCGCTCCCGCCCCTTGCGTCCGAAAATCATGGACGCACTGTACAGACGGCGAAAGAACGAGACGGGGCCGGGGAGCACCACTCCCGGCCCCGCCCGTCCGCACGTCACGGCGAACGTCTGTGGTCAGCGCTTGGCGACCTTGCGCGTGGCCCGCAGCCACTCCTTGTTCATGCCGGTGATGGAGACCAGCGGGATCCCCTTCGGGCACGCGGTCGCGCACTCCCCCGCCAAAGTGCAGCCCCCGAAGCCCTCTTCGTCCATCTGCGCCACCATGTCCAGCACCCGGGTCTCGCGCTCGGGCGCCCCCTGGGGCAGCACGTTCAGGTGGTTGACCTTGGCCGAGGTGAATAGCATCGCCGCCCCGTTGGGGCATGCGGCCACGCAGGCCCCGCAGCCGATGCACTCGGCGTGCTCGAAGGCGAAGTCGGCGTCGGGCTTGGGCACCGGCGTGGCGTGCGCCTCGGGCGCGGCACCGGTGGGCGCGGTGATGTAGCCGCCGGCCTGGATGATCCGGTCGAACGCCGACCGGTCCACCACCAGGTCCTTGATCACCGGGAAGGCGGACGCCCGCCACGGTTCGACGTCGATCGTTTCGCCGTCCTGGAAGGACCGCATGTGCAGCTGGCAGGTGGTGGTCCGCTCCGGGCCGTGCGCGTCCCCGTTGATGACGAGGGAGCACGCGCCGCAGATGCCCTCGCGGCAGTCGTGGTCGAAGGCCACCGGGTCCTCACCGCGCAGGATGAGTTCCTCGTTGAGGGTGTCGAGCATTTCGAGGAACGACATGTCCTGGGAGATGCCGTCCACTTCGTAGGTGGACATGGCGCCGTCGGCGTCGGCGTTTCGTTGCCGCCAGACGCGCAGGGTGAGCTTCATGCGTAGCTCCGCTGGGTGGGGTGGACGTACTCGAAGACCAGGTCTTCCTTGTGCAGGACGGGGGCGGAGCCGGTACTTGTGAACTCCCAGGCCGCCGCGTAGCCGAACTCCTCGTCCCTGCGCGCCGCTTCGCCGTCCGGGGTCTGGGACTCCTCGCGGAAGTGGCCGCCGCAGGACTCGGCGCGGTGCAGCGCGTCGAGGCACATCAGCTCGGCGAGCTCCAGGTAGTCGACGATGCGGTTCGCCTTCTCCAGCGACTGGTTGAACTCCTCGCCGGTGCCGGGCACCTTGATGCGCCGCCAGAACTCCTCGCGGATCTGCGGGATGCGCTCCAGCGCCTTGCGCAGTCCGGAGTCCGTACGGGCCATCCCGCAGAACTCCCACATCAGTTCACCGAGTTCGCGGTGGAAGGAGTCGGGCGTACGGTCGCCGTCGACGGCGAGGAGCAGGTTGATCCGGTCCTCGGTCTCGGCCAACACCTCCTGCACGACCGGGTGTTCGTCGGTCACCGCGTCCTGGTGCGGGTTGCGGGCGAGGTAGTCGTTGATGGTCGCCGGGAGGACGAAGTAGCCGTCGGCGAGTCCCTGCATCAGCGCCGAAGCGCCGAGCCGGTTGGCGCCGTGGTCCGAGAAGTTGGCCTCCCCGATCGCGAACAGGCCCGGCACGGTGGTCTGGAGGTCGTAGTCGACCCACAACCCGCCCATCGTGTAGTGCACGGCGGGGTAGATCCGCATCGGCACCTCGTACGGATCCTCGTCGGTGATCCGCTGGTACATGTCGAAGAGGTTGCCGTACTTGGCCTCGACGGCCTTGCGGCCCATGCGCCTGATGGCGTCGGCGAAGTCGAGGTAGACCCCCTGCCCGCCGGGACCGACGCCCCTCCCCTCGTCGCAGACGTTCTTCGCGGCGCGGGAGGCGATGTCCCGCGGGACCAGGTTGCCGAAGGACGGGTAGATCCGCTCCAGGTAGTAGTCGCGCTCGTCCTCGGGGATCTTGTCCGGCGGACGCGTGTCCCCGTGCGCCTTGGGCACCCAGATCCGGCCGTCGTTGCGCAGCGACTCGCTCATCAGGGTGAGCTTGGACTGGTGGTCGCCGGTGCGCGGGATGCAGGTCGGATGGATCTGCGTGAAGCAGGGGTTGGCGAAGTAGGCACCGCGCCGGTGGGCCCGCCAGATGGCGGTGGCGTTGGAGTTCATGGCGTTCGTCGACAGGTAGAAGACGTTGCCGTAGCCGCCGCTCGCCAGTACGACGGCGTCCGCGAAGTAGGTGTCGATGCGACCGGTGATCAGGTCCCGGGCCACGATCCCGCGCGCCCGCCCGTCCACGACGATCAGGTCGAGCATCTCGGTGCGCGGGTGCATCTCGATGTTCCCGGCGGCGATCTGCCTCGACAGCGCTTGATACGCACCCAGCAGCAGCTGCTGACCCGTCTGGCCGCGGGCGTAGAACGTCCGGGACACCTGCACCCCGCCGAAGGACCGGGTGTCGAGCAGGCCGCCGTACTCCCGCGCGAAGGGCACGCCCTGCGCCACGCACTGGTCGATGATCTCGACCGAGATCTGGGCCAGGCGGTGGACGTTGGACTCGCGGGCCCTGAAGTCGCCGCCCTTGACGGTGTCGTAGAAGAGCCGGTGGATGGAGTCGCCGTCGTTGCGGTAGTTCTTGGCCGCGTTGATACCGCCCTGCGCGGCGATGGAGTGGGCGCGGCGCGGGGAGTCCTGGTAGCAGAACTGGACGACGTGGTAGCCCTGTTCGGCGAGTGTGGCGCCCGCGGAGCCGCCGGCGAGGCCGGTGCCGACGACGATCACCGTGTGCTTGCGCCGGTTGGCGGGGTTGACGAGTTTGGCCTCGAACCGGCGTGTGTCCCAGCGCTCGTTGACGGGTCCGGAGGGCGCCTTGTCGTCTTCGACGGGCGTCCCGGTCGCGTAGTCCGCGTATGAGGTCATGTTCAGCTCACCACTCCGGTCATGACGCCCACGGGTACGGCGATGAAGCCGGCCGTGAGCAGCAGCGCGAGGACGTTCGCCGTGGCCTTGAGGGCTCGGTCGCGGGTGCGGCTGCCGACGCCGAGGGTCTGGGCGGCGCTCCAGAAGCCGTGCCGGACGTGCAGGCCGAGGGCGAGCATCGCGACGATGTAGATGACGTTGCCGTACCAGGTGGAGAAGGTGTCCACGACGTTCTGGTACGGGTGGCCCTCCTGGAAGCCGCCGGAGTGCACGGTGCCGGTGGTCAGGTCCAGGATGTGCCAGACGATGAACAGGCCGAGGATGATCCCGCCCCAGCGCATGGTGCGCGTGGCGTAGCTCGATCGCGGCTTCCTGTGCACGTACTTGCTGGGCCGCGCCCTGATGTCGCGGCGGCTGAGCTGGTAGGCGGAGGTGGCGTGCGCGACCACGGCGACGACCAGCGCGATCCGGATCAGCCAGAGCGTCCACTCGTAGTGCATGAAGGGCTCGCCGACGGTCCGCAGCCAGTGCGCGTAGTGGTTGAACTCCCCCGGCCCGAAGAAGATCTTCAGGTTCCCGATCATGTGGACGACCAGGTAGAGCAGCATGATCAGCCCGCTGACGGCCATGACCGTCTTCTTGCCGACGGTGCTGTCCCACACGGTGCGTGCCATGGACGGCCGTCGGTCCGTCCGCGTTGCCAGAGCCATGGTTCAAGACGCTACGGCCGTACCGCCTGATTGGTCCAAGACATGATCCGGCTCGTTTCCATAGCCGTAGCCTATGCTGGGGCGATGCAGTTCCAGCAGCTCCAGTACTTCGTGGCGGTGGCCGAGACCCGGCACTTCACCCGTGCCGCCGAGACGGTGCATGTCGCGCAGCCGTCGTTGTCGCAGCAGATTCGGGCGCTGGAGCGGGAGTTGGGGGCCGATCTGTTTCTGCGGGCGCGGGGGAACATCACGCTCACCGACGCCGGGGAGGCGCTGTTGCCGCTGGCCCGGCGCATCCTCGCGGACGCGGACACGGCCCGGCACGAGGTGCTGGAGCTGGTGAATCTGCGCAGCGGACGGATCCGGCTGGGGGCGACACCGAGCCTGTGCACGGGGCTGCTGCCGGACGTGCTGCGCGCGTTCCACGACCGCTATCCCGGGATCCGGCTGCTGATCGAGGAGGGCGGCTCCCACGATCTCGTACGGGGGCTCGCGCGCGGTGCGCTGGATCTGGCGCTGGTGGTGCTGCCGCTGCCCACGCCGTCGCCGGCGCTCACCACGGTGGAGCTGTTGCGGGAGGACCTGGTGGTGGTGTCCTCGCCGGATGCGCCCCGGCCTGGGCGGGCGGCGCACACCGTGCGGATCGCCGACCTGGAGGGGGAGCGGCTGGTGATGTTCCGGCACGGGTACGACCTGCGGGAACTGACGGTCGCCGCCTGTCGCGCGGAGGGATTCGAGCCGGACTTCGCTGTGGAGGGCGGTGAGATGGACGCGGTGTTGGGGTTTGTGCGGGCGGGGCTCGGTGTCGCGGTCGTTCCCCGGATGGTCGCCTCCCGGTCGGGCCGGGACCTCCACGTCACGCCACTGGCCCGCCCCGGCCTGCACCGCACGATCGCCCTGGCCCACCGCAGCGACGTGGCTCCGCCGCGGGCGGCCAGGGAGCTGCAGCGGATGCTGTTGGAACGATGAGGTCACCCCACCGGGGAGGTCATCCCACCGGGAAGGTCACCCCGTCGCGTCCACCAGTGCCAGCTCGTGCAGTTTCTCCGGCGGGCCCGGGCGGGCGTAGTACCAGCCCTGGGCCGTGTCGCAGCCCAGTATCCGCAGCTGCTCGGCCTGGGCCCCTGTTTCCACGCCCTCCACCGTCACCGCGAGGTTCAGGCTGTGGGCGAGGGAGACGATTCCCTCGACGATCTTGAGGTCCACGGGGTCGGCCGGGAACTGCTGCATGCTCTGGGTGAAGGAGCGGTCCAGCTTGAGGATGCTGACCGGCAGGCGGCGCAGGTTCGCGAGGTTCGAGTAACCGGTGCCGAAGTCGTCCAGGGCGATGTCGACGCCCATCTCGGCGAGCCGGCGCAGCGGCTTGAGCAGGTCGTCGTCGGCGCCGATGAGGGCCGACTCGGTGACCTCCAGGCAGAGGGTCTCCGGCGCGACACCCGCCCGCTCCAGGATGTCGACGGTCTCCTGGACCAGTCCCGGGTGGGTGAGCTGGCACGGCGAGAGGTTGACGTTGATCCGCAGGGGCACGGCATCGCCGTAGCGTTCTCGCCACTCGCGGGCCTGGCGGACCGACTGCTCCAGGACCCAGCGGCCGAGCGGCACGATCAGTCCGGTGTGCTCGGCGAGCGGGATGAACCGGTCGGGCCCGAGGACGCCGTGCTGCGGGTGGAGCCAGCGCACCAGCGCCTCGGCGCCGCGCACGGTGCCGTCGCCGAGGTGGACCAGCGGCTGGTACTCGATGAAGAACTCGTTCCGCTCCAGCGCCGCCGGCAGCGCCGTGGTCAGGCCGTGCCGGGTGATGGCGCGGGCGTCAGCCTCCTCGTCGGCGAGCTCGAAGCGGTTGCCGCCCGCCGACTTGGCCCGGTACATCGTGATGTCGGCGCTGCGCAGCACCTCCGCCGGACTGCGTTCCCCGGCCGGCCCCTCGACGATGCCGATGGAGCCGCGCACGGTCAGTTCGCGCCCGTCGATGCTGATCGGCGCGATGAGGGCGTTCATGATGCGGGAGGCCAGCTCGTCGACGTCGCGTTCGGTCTCCGGGCCGGTGGTGAGGGCCACGAACTCGTCGCCGCCGAGCCGCGCGACCATCTCGCCGGGGGCCGTCGCGCAGCCCTGGAGCCGGTCGGCGACCTCGACGAGCAGCCGGTCGCCGGCCGCGTGGCCGAGGCTGTCGTTGACGGTCTTGAAGCCGTCGAGGTCGAGGTAGCACAGGCCGAAGCGCTGGCCCGCGCCCGCGCCGAGCGCCTTCTCCAGGCGCTCGAAGAAGAAGGTGCGGTTGGGCAGGCCGGTGAGCGCGTCGTGCGTGGCCTCGTAGCGCAGCCGGAGGTTGAGCAGGCGGCGCTCGGTGGTGTCCTCCATGAGGGCCAGCTGGTACTGCGGGTTGCCGTCGGCGTCGCGCAGCAGGGAGACCGTCAGGTTGGTCCACAGGACCGTTCCGTCGGGGCGGTAGAACGCCTTCTCCAGGTGGTAGTGCTCGCGCTCGCCGCGCACCAGCTCGTCGTAGAGCGTCCAGGTCTGGGGCGCGTCCTCGGGGTGCGTCCACTCCCGGACGTTCCGGCTCTGCATGGTCTGCTCGGAGATCCCGAACATCCGCAGCAGCGCGCCGTTGACCTGGAGGATGTTGCCCTCCAGGTCGGCCATCCCGATCCCTATGGCGGCGCCCTCGAAGACCGCGCGGAAGCGGGCCTCGCTGGCGTGCAGCGCCTGCGCGACCACGCCCTGGGCCTGGAGCGCGGCCTGGGCGATGGCCTCCTGCTCGGCCAGGGTCCGCTCGCGCAGCGCTCCGGCGAAACCGGCCGCCATGGCGTGCTGGAGCCGCGCCGACCGGCTGCGCAGGTCCTCCGGGTCGCCGTCCTGGCCGCAGTACAGGACCAGGTAGGCGTCGACGCAGTCCAGGGAGCGGGTCAGGGCGTCCGGGTCGGTGCAGTGCGCGGCGACCAGGGCGGCGCCCACCGCCCGGCCCTCGTCCGCGTCGAGGGTCCTGGCCCTGAGGGCCTCGCTCAACCGGCGGGCCAGCGGCAGCAGTTGCTCCTCGAACTCCGGCCGGGTGGAGGAGGTCGACGTGACCGGGAAGACAGCCCGGCTCCAGATCGTCGCGAACCGGCGCAGTCTGTCCTCCGGCCCGTCCGGCTCGGCGATCACGCGGTACGCCCCACGCCGGCGAACTGGGAGAAGGCCCACGGGTCCTCGTCGTCGGGGTCCCAGTTCTCCGACTCCGGCCGCCACCGCGGCATCGCCACCAGTCCGGGTTCCACCATGTCGTACCCCTCGAAGAACCGTGCGATCTCGTCGCGTGAGCGCATGATCAGCGGGTTGCGGATGTCCTCGTACACGTCCATCGCGCCCTGAACCTGCTCCTGCGACAGCGGGATTCCCTCGTACGCGGCATGCGTCAGCACCAGCAGGCTGCCGGGCGCGAGCGCGTCGCGCAGCCGCGCCACCGCACCACAGGGGTCGTCCGCGTCTTCCACGAAGTGCAGTATGGCAACGAGGAGCAGCGCCACCGGCCGCTTCAGGTCGATCAGTCGCTGGACCTCGGGGCTCGCGAGGATCTCCTCGGGCTTGCGAAGGTCGGCCGCGACGACGCCCGCGTCCGGGTTGTCCGCGATGACCGCCTGGCTGTGCGCGACGGCCACCGGATCGTGGTCGACGTAGACGACGCGGGCCCCGGGGCTCGCGCTCTGGGCGACCTCGTGGACGTTGCCGAAGGTGGGGATGCCGGAGCCGATGTCGAGGAACTGGGTGATGCCCTCGGCGGCCGCGAACCGTACCGCCCGCCTCATGAACGCCCGGTTCGCCTGCATGATCTTCGGCAGCCCCGGCGCGAACTCCATCGCCTTGCGGGCCGCCGCCCGGTCGGCCTCGAAGTTGTGCGAACCGCCCAGGTAGAAGTCGTAGATGCGCGCGACGCTCGGCACCGAGATGTCGATGCTCCGGGGAGCCCAGGCGGGACGCTCCATCTATCTCTCCAAGGCGTAGACGATCCGGTGTTCGAGCTGAGGCTACTGATCGCCCGCCAAAGGAGCGAGCAGAAACGGAAATTGACCATCCGTTCCCGGTCACTGCCCGCGGCACGTGCCGTTGTGCGAGTCGGGGGGAATGACGGCAAACCGGTCCGACCCCTCCGTGCGGCGTGGAGGGGTCGGACCGGTGGATCGTGGCGGCCGGAGCCTGCTGGTAGGGCTACTTGTTGGGCGCGCCCACCAGGTCGCCGTTGGGACGGACGGCGTACCACGTGCCGCCCACGCCCTGGCCGTTGGTGTCGCCGGGCTCCTTGTCGTTGATGAAGGTGTAGATCGGCGAGCAGTTGACCGTCTGCTGCTTGACACCGTCCGAGCGGGTGAAGCTCATCAGGCCCTTCTTCTGTACGCCCTTGGTGTCGTTCGCCGACACGGGGGCGACGACCGGCCACTTCTCCAGGCAGGCGCCGTTGCAGTTGGAGACCGGCTCGGGCCACGCCTTGTCCTTGACGAAGCGGTAGACCGTCATGCCGTTCTTGTCGACGACGATCTCGCCCAGGGTGGGGTCGTTGCGCGTGGAGAGCCCGGCCAGGTCGGCCGACTTGGCCTTCTTGCCGTCGGGGGCCAGCGCGTACCACTTGCCGCCCACGCCCTGGCCGGTGAGGTCGCCGGCCTTGGTGTCCTTCACGTAGCGGTAGGCGGGCCAGCCGCCGACGGTCAGCTGCTTGGTGCCGTCGGCCCGGGTCACCTCGCCGAGGAGCGCCTTGTCGATGCCGGCACCGGCCGAGGCGTCGTCCGCGGGCACCGGCGGCCAGGTGGTCGCGCACTCGCCGTTGCAGTTCGACTTCGGCGGCTCGGCGGTGTCCTCGTCGAAGCGGTAGAGGGTGAGACCGCCGCTGTCGTTCAGCACCTCACCCAGTTCGGCGCTCTCGGAGACCTGCAGCTTCCCGGCGGCCGCCGACTGGGCCCCCAGATTCGACCCGCCGGCAGCGGTCGAACTCGCGCTCGGGCTGGTCCCGGTGCCGATACCGGCGCCGACTCCGCCGTAGCCGCCGGCCGGGGCCGTGGCACCGACGTTCTGGCTGCCCACCGACGAGGTGCCGCTTTCCTGGCCGCAGGCCGTCGTCAGCAACAGCACCGCCGCGGCGCCCGCCACGAGTGAGGCACTCCGCCAGGAGGTCTTCATCGTCAACAACTCCCCATAATCCCAAGGATGTTGCAGCGCCCTGCTGCGCCGCCGCACGGCATTGGGTACGCAGCGGAGCGGGGGGTGTGTTCAATCGCGGCGCAAATTTCTTTCCGGGAGCTGTGACATCACCCGCCCCGGATCGCACATACGTCCCTCCAGCCACTCCTGCGGGCGGCCGCGGTTCAAACATCGGGGCGCCCTTTGTCCCTCCTTCGGACCAATCCTTTCGCGCCCGCGCGTAGGACGGCGCGACAGGCCTCATGATCTCCGTCGTGCATCGTCCTGAATCGTCTCAAACCGCTTCCGCCATACGGGTGTTGGCGCTCTTGACCTTGACGTGGGCCTTCGTCGGCGCGCCGGCCGAGGTCGCCACGGCGGACGCCTGCGCGTACGCGTCGACCGGGCCGGACGGCACCGTCGCGGTGGCCGTCGCGGGCAGCCTCACCTGGCCCACTCCCCCGGTGTGCCCGAAACCGACACCACCGCCTCCGCCACCACCCCCACCGCCGCCCGAACCTCCGTGCACCCCCACCCCCACCCCGACCCCCACTCCGACGCCCGAGCCCACACCGACGCCCACGCCGAAACCGCCACCCAAGAAACCGACCCCCACCCCGGAACCCGAGCCGCCGCCATCGACTCCGCCACCCGCACCCCGGCCCGCGGCTCCGCTGCCGCCGGCCACCCCGACACCCACGCCCACCCCGACCCCGACGCCCACCCCGCCGAAGCCGAAGCCGTCGCCGAAGCCCGCCCCGGGCCCCTCCGCGACCCGGATCAGCTACCCGGCCTACCACCACGCACAGCCGCCCCGGCGGCCCACCCACAGCACGACCTCACCGGTCGTCTACGTCCTGCTCATCACCGCGCCCGCGGTGGTCGCCGTGGCCGCTCTGCGGCCCCGCTAGTGCCGATCCTGGAGGCATCCCTTGCCGGAATGGCTTGTTCTCATCCTCGCGATGGCGGCCGCATGTGTCGTGGTCGTGGTCATCACCCTCGTCCGCCACAAGACGGCGGCCGTGGACGAGGACCCCAGCGAGACGCCCGACGTCATCGAGTACATGACGATGTGGATCGGAGTGGTGTACGCCATCGTCCTGGGCCTGGCCATCGCGGGAGTCTGGGAGGCGCGCAGCGGCGCCCAGGACCACGTCCAGGCGGAGGCCCAGGCGCTGCACGAGATCTCGGAGCGGGTCCAGGTCTACCCGGCCGACGTCCGTGACAGCATTCGGGACGATGTCAACGCCTATGTCGGACACGTCGTCACCGTGGAGTGGAAGGAGATGGCCGACCACGGCCGGACCACCGAGCGGGGCACCGAACTCCTCGACCGGCTCCGCACGGACGTCACCTCCTACCAGCCGAAGAGCGACTTCGAGGCCCAGGCCTACCAGCCGCTGGTCGACCAGGTCGCCGCGGTCGACCAGGCCCGCAACGCCCGCGCGGACTCCATCGAGCCGACCATGCCGGGCGTGGTCTGGTTCGGCCTGCTGGGCGGGGCCGTCATCACGATCGGCATGGTCTTCGCCCTCCAGATCAGGCGTACGCCCCGCGAGCTGATCCTCGCCGGGCTGTTCTCCGCGCTGATCGCGTTCCTGCTCTTCCTGATCTGGGACTTCGACGCCCCCTACAGCCGGGGCATCACGGCGACCGCGGAACCCTTCCTCGCGCTCTTCCCGGGCGCCAAGGGCTGACGGCGTCTCACCACGGGGGCGTTCGGGGGACGTCCGGCGGCCGACACGCCGTCGGCGTCCCCTGAGCGGCCCACACCCGTGCCCCATTCGCCCGACTGCGATCGCGCGGACGTACACCTGTTCCTAGCGTTTCGGTCATCGAGGTGCATTTTTGGCGCAAGCGGAAAAGGTCCGCAGCTGCTCCTCGGGGACCGGAGGATTCACCATGCGCGCGATACGCGTCGCTTCGGCCGCACTGCTGGGCCTCAGTGCCCTGGCCTTCTCCGCACCGGCCGCCGTGGCCAAGGGCGAGGTCACGCCCTTCGGCTTCAGCGTTCTGCCCTCGACAATCGCCGCGGGCGGACAGGTGACGCTGTTGCTCGAGCGCGACAACGGCGGCTGCAAGGGCTCGGCGACCGTCACCTCTGCGGTCTTCGACACCATCACCATCCCTTCCGGCAAGAGCCAGGCGACGGCCGTCGTCGACTGGGACGCCAAACCCGGCGCGGTGTACCAGGTGACGTTCACGTGTGACGGCGTGAGCGGCTCCACGGGGCTGACCATCGCCGGCGGGCGTCCGGTCGGGCCCACCCCGGTGCCGCTCTACCCCGGCCGGGGTGTGCACGCCGGTGAGGGCGGCAGCCTCGCCGGGTTCGACCTCAAGGAGATCGGGCTCGGTGCCGCGCTGATCGCGGGGTCGGTCGGGGCGGCGTACCACTTCTCCCGCCGCCGCACCGGCGAGGACGGCACCTGACGTCTCCGCCGCGACCCGCACAGACCTCCGCCCCGGACCGCTGGTACCAGCACACGATGCTCGGCGGGGCGCTCAGCGACTCACGCGGCACGTTCCTCAAC
>NZ_JBEYVC010000078.1:0-44615 GCF_040643855.1 Streptomyces sp. NPDC047072
CAGGGTGTCCACATGCATAGGTGCCCGGCGCGGGGTGATCGCCCGTAGTCGGCTGTTGAGGGAATCCGAGTTCGCGGAGTCGGCCGGGTGGGTCGCCTCCTGAGCGGAGAGGCGCCCCACCCGGCCGATCAAGCTCCCGGCGGCTCAGACGCCCTGGCCGCTGCCGCCGCCCGAGGCCACCTTGATCCCGCTGGTGATCTCGTCGATGACCGACTGCTTCTCGCCGACGTCCACGCCGAAGCGCACGACGACGATCTGCTGCGGATTCGCCGGCGCGGGGAACGCCAGCGACTGGACATAGCCGTCGGAGCCCTTGCTGGTGACGGCCTTCCAGCGCACCAGATAGCCCTTCTGCCCGGCCACGGTCACCGCCTTCGAGGCGAGGACGTCGTGCGAGGTGATCGAGCCGTAGGTCTTGCCGCCGTACGACTCCTCCGCGTTCGCCGAGATGTCCGCCTTGGCGACCGCCTCGGCCGTGCTGCCCGCGGTGCCGAGCGCCTGGGCGGGCGCCGAGTAGGCACCGCCCTTGGTGCACGTCTGGGAGGTGTCGCCGGGGCACTGGTAGGAGTCGTTCGAGGTGACCTGCGCGCCGACCGAGATCTCCTGGCCGTACCAGCCGGACGGGATCGGCAGGCTGATGCCGTCCAGCGAGTCGGTCACCGAACCGCTCTCGATCTTCGGCGCCTCGGAGCCCTGCGGGGAGGGCGAGGCGCCCCCGGAACCGCCGGAGCCTCCCGAGCCGCCGTTGCCGCCGAACGGGCCGCCCTGACCACTGCTGCCGCCCGAGCCGCCGTTGCCGCCGAAGGGCCCGCCCTGGCCGCCCGGCCCCTGGGAATTGGCGGTGTTGCCGCTCCCGCTGTCGTTGTCGGCCAGCGCGTACACGCCCACGCCGATGCTCGCCAGCACCACGACCGCCGCCGCCACGGCTATGCCGGTACGTATGCCGCGCCGGGGAGCGGCGGGCGGCTGCGCGGGATACGCCGGGTACGCGGGATACGCCTCGCCCGCGCTCGCGACCTGCTCCGGGGGACCCCATGCGGCGGCCGAGCCCGCGGGGCGGGTCTGCTCCGTCCACACCTTGCCGTCCCACCAGCGTTCGGTGGCCGGACCGTCACTTTTCTGCCCGGGGTCGGGGTACCACCCGGGAGGAGTCACCTGCGTCATGCCCCCACCGTATGAGGCGTCGGTGAAAGAGGGATGAGAGGGGCACCGGCCGATTGCGGCTACCTGGCCGAAATGTCAACCCAGCACGAGTCGTACGGGCCTCTCCCGCGCGGGCGGCGGAAGGCGCAGCCCGGTGCGGCCCGGGGTGAGGGAGCCGAGAACGCTCGGATGCCGGGCGCCGGTACTCGTCGGATCGGTGCCGGGCAGACCGTGCACGGTCAGGAAACCGAGGACGGCGAAGGCGTACGCCTCCTTCGCCGCCGAGGGCAGCCCGAGCGCGTCGGAGGTGCGCAGCTCCACACCCGGCAGCAGCCCGGCGAGGGTGCGCATGAGGGCCGGATTGCGGGTGCCGCCCCCGGAGGCGATCACCTCCGTCGCCCCGACCGCCCGCACCGCGTCGGCGACCGTGCGGGCCGTGAGGAAGGCCAGCGTCGCGATCACGTCCTCGGCGGACAGCCGGCCCAGCCCCGCGAGCGCCTCCTGGAGATGGCCGAGGTGGAACAGCTCCTTGCCGGTGGTCTTCGGGGCGGGCAGCGCGTAGTACGGCTCTCCCAACAGCCGCTCCAGCAACGGCTGATGGACCTCGCCGCGCGCGGCCAGGGCGCCGTCGACGTCGTACGCCAGACGCCCGCCGCTGAAGCCGTGCGCCGCCGCGTCGGTCAGCGCGCACCCCGGTCCGGTGTCGAAGGCCGTCCCGTCCGGTGCGGTGAGGTTGGCGATGCCGCCGATGTTCAGCGCGACCGGCCTGCCGGGGCGGCCTCGCAGCCACATCCGGTCGACCAGGCTGACCAGGGGCGCGCCCTGGCCGCCCGCGGCGATGTCCCGTGGCCGGAAGTCGGCGACCACCGGCAGCCCGGTCGCCTCCGCGATCCACGCGGGCTGCCCCAGTTGCAGGGTGCCGTGCACCCGGCCGCCCTCGGCCCAGTGGAACACCGTCTGCCCGTGCGAGGCGATCAACTCGGCCTGGTCGCCGCACAGTTCACGGTCGGCCCGGACGGCCGCCGCCGCGAAGGCCCGCCCGATCAGCGTGTCGAGCCGGCACACCTCCGCCATCGACGTGGTCCCCGGCGGCAGCGCCGCCGCGAGCGCCGCGCGCAGGTCGTCGTCGTACGGCGCGCCGACCAGCCCCAGCGGCCTCAACACGACGCTGTCGCCGACGAGTTCCAGATCGGCCGCCGCCGCGTCCACGGCGTCGTACGACGTGCCGGACATCAGCCCGATGACCCGCATCGGCTCACCCCGCCTTCCGTACGGCGAGCGCCACCACGCTCACCGCACAGGTCGCCGCCGCGTAGTACGCGGGGATGTCCACGCTGCCGGTGTGCTCCACCGTCTTGGTGATGATGAGCCCGGCACACCCCGAGAAGACGGCATTGGAGAGCGCGTAGGCGAGTCCCAGTCCGGTGTAGCGCACGCTCGTCGGGAACAGTTCCGCCAGCATCGCCGGACCCGGACCCGCCATCAGCCCCACGACCGCGCCCGCGCCGAACACCGCCACCCCCTTCACGGCGTCCGAAGTGCCGCCGTCCTGAAGGAGGTTCAGCAGCGGCACCGCGAGCACCACCACGAGCACCGCGCCCGCCAGCATCACCGGCCGCCGCCCGACCCGGTCGCTGAGCAGCCCGGCGGGCAGGATCGTGACGGCGAACCCGACATTGGCCAGCACGGTGGCGACGAGCGCCTCCCGGAAGGAGGCACCGAGCGTGCTCTGGAGATACGACGGCAGCACCACGAGAAAGGTGTAACCGGCCGCGGCCCAGCCCATGATCCGCCCGGCACCGAGCGCGACGGTCCGGGCGACCGCGCCCGGGGGCGGTGACACCCGCGCCGCTTCCCCGCGGAACGCCGGTGTCTCCTCCAGCCGCAGTCGCAGCCACAGCGCCCCCAGCCCCATCGGCAGCGTCAGCAGGAACGGCACCCGCCAGCCCCAGTCGGACAGTTGAGGCTCCGTCAGCACCGTGGCGAGCAGGGCGGCGGCCCCCGCACCGCCCAACAGCCCCAGCGCCACGGTGAACGACTGCCACGCCCCGTACAGCCCGCGCCGCCCCGGCGGGGCGAACTCCGTCATCACCGACACCGCCCCGCCGAACTCCCCACCCGCCGACAGCCCCTGAAGCACCCTCAGAGACGTCAGCAGCCAGGGCGCGAGCGCGCCCACCTGGTCGTACGTCGGCAGCGCGCCGATCAGCGTCGTCGCGCCCGTCATCAGCGCGATCACCAGGACCAGCACCGGCCGCCGCCCGATCCGGTCGCCGAGCCGCCCGAACAGCGCCGCGCCGACCGGCCGGAAGAAGAACGCCAGCGCGAAGGACGCGTACGTCCGCACCAGCGCCTCGGCCTCGCCGCCGCCCTCCGGCGTGAAGAACCGCGCCGCGACGACCGTCGCGAAGTAGCCGTAGACACCGAACTCGTACCACTCGATGAAGTTGCCCACCGACCCCGCGACCAGTGCCCGGCGCGAGCGCGGTGCGCCCCGGTCCTTTTCGTGAATCTGCCTCACCTCTGGTCTCCGTGGGCCACAACTGACTGTCGGTCAGGTTTGTCGACGGCAGGTCGTGGGCAGGGCGCGTCGCCTTCCGTACCCGAGATCACCCGTCAAGGCAACAGCTACCCCGACCGGCCTCCGCTTCGGCACCCGGACGGCTACGCTCGAGATCTGTACGTCGTTCGGGCGACTTGGGGAGGTAGCGGGATGACGGAGGTACGGCCCCCGGCGGCCGCCCCGGCCCTCCTGTGGGAGCGCGAGAAGGAGATCGCCGCCGTGGAGCGGGCGATCGACTCCCTGGGTGCTGACCGCGCCTCCTCGGGCAGCGTGCTGGTGGTCCGGGGCGAGGCCGGGTTCGGCAAGACCGCCCTGCTGACCGAGACCCGCCGCATCGCCGAGGCCCGCGGCTGCACGGTCTGGTCGGCGCGCGGCGGCGAGACCCTCAGGTCCGTCCCCTTCAACGTCGTACGACAGCTGCTCCAGCCCGCGCTGCTGTCCCTGATGCCCGAGGAGGCCCGCGAGTACCTCGGCGACTGGTACGACATCGCCGGACCCGCCCTCGGCATCGCCGACCCCGGCGAGCGGCAGGCCGACCCGCAGGGCGTCACCGACGGCCTGGTCGCCGCCGTACGCCGGCTGGCGCGCCGCGACTGGCCGCTCGTGCTGCTGGTCGACGACGCCCACTGGGCCGACCAGGAGACCCTGCGCTGGCTCGCCGCCTTCGCCGAGCGCCTGGACGACCTGTCCGTGCTGGTCGTGGTGGCCCGCCGCCCCGGCGAGGCCGCCGGGGAGAGCGCCCGCCTCCTCGACGCGATCGCCGCCTCGGGCCGTCCCGCCGCGGAGCTGAGCGCGCTCACCCCCGAAGCGACCGCCGGGCTGACCCGCGCCACCCTCGGCGACCACGCCGACGCCCCGTTCTGCCGCGAGGTGTGGGCCGTCACCGGCGGCAACCCCTACGAGACCGTCGAACTCCTCGCCAAGGTCCAGGACAGCGAACTGGAACCGACCGAGGGCGCGGCCGCCGAACTGCGCGAGCTGAACCGCTCGGCCCGCGGCGGCGGCCTCGTCGCCCGCCTGGAGGAACTCGGCATCGACGCCACCCGGTTCGCCTGGGCGGCCGCCATCCTCGGCACCGACATCAGCGTCTCCCTGGTGGCCAAGCTCGCCACCCTCGGACCCGAGGAGGCGACGCGTTGCGCGGCCCTCCTCCAGGACGCCCGCATCCTCACCCAACCGGACCCCGCCCGCCCCGAGGCGACCACCGGCGAGCTGGAGTTCGTCCACCCGCTCATCGCCACCGCCGTCTACAACTCCATCCCCGACGCCCTGCGCACCGCCATGCACGGCATCGCCGCCCAGGTCGTCACCGACGACGGGCTCGGCGCCGCGGCCGCCTCGCGCCACCTCCTCCAGGTCCACCCGGACGACGACGAGGAACTCGTCGAGCAGCTGCGCGAGGCCGCCCGCGAACACCTCCTGGTCGGCGCCCCCGACGCGGCCCGCCGCTGCCTGGAGCGCGCCCTGCTGGAACCCCCGCCGTCCGAGGTGCACGCCCAGGTCCTCTTCGAGCTCGGCTGCGCCACCCTGCTCACCGCGCCCGCGAAGACCATCGGCCACCTCCAGACCGCGCTCGCCATGCCCGGCCTGGACGGCAGCGCGCGCGTGGACGCCGTCTTCCGGCTCTCCCAGGCCCTCCTCCACAACGACCAGCTGGAGGAGGCCGTCCGCACCGTAGAGGCGGAGGCCGCCCGCCACGAGGAGGGCCCGGCCAGGCTCCGGCTCCAGGCCGTCCAGTACATGTGGGAGGGCATCCACGCGGGCGAGGCCGGCTCCCCGGGCCGCTCCGAGCGCCTGGCCGAACTCGCCGCCACCTGCACCGGCCGCGACAACTCCGAGCGCGCCCTGCTCATGCTGCGCGGCTTCGACGCGATGGCCCGCGGCGAGAGCGCCGAGGAGGTCGCCGAGCTCTGCGACCGCTCCCTGGTCAACGGCCGCCTCGCGCCCGGACTCGGCTGGACCGACACCGAGTGGGGCCTCGAACTGCTGTTGATGCTGGCCAACGCGTACGCCTTCACGGACCGGCTCGACCGCGCGGAGGCCCTGTACACCGAGGCGCTGCGCACCTACGAGTCGGCCGGCTGGAGCGGCGGCCACCTCGCCCTGGCCCACACCTACGTCGGCGTCGGCCACCGCAGGCGCGGCCGGCTGCGGGAGGCGGAGACCTCCCTGCGCGAGTCCCTGCGGCTCGCCGAGCGCATCGGCCGCGGTCTGCCGCTGTACTGGTCGGCCATCTGCAACCTCGTCGACGTGCTGCTGGCCCGCGGCCACACCGACGAGGCCTGGGCGATCGCCGAGCAGTACGGCTTCGCGCCGCCGTACCCCTCCACGATCGTGCTGCCCGATCCGCGGTCGGTGCGCGGCCGGCTGCTCCTCGCCGTCGGCCGCACGAAGGACGCGATCAACGAGCTGGAGGCGGCGGAGAAGGCGGCGGCGGTCCGCGGCCACCACAACCCGGTGCTCGTGCCGTGGGCCGTGGACCTGGCCCGCGCGCTGGTGGTCGAGGACCCGGTGCGGGCGGCCCAGTTGGCCTCGGACGTCCGCCGCAACGCGGAACGCCTGGGGACGGACACGGCGATAGGCGAGGCGCTCAGGTGCGCGGCGTACCTGGAGACCGGCCAGCGCGCGGTCCGGCTCGCCGCCCAGGCGGTCGCCTACCTGGAGGCGTCCCCCTGCCAGTACGAACACGCGGCGGCCCGGGTCGAGTACGGGATCCTGGCGCGGTCGGTGGCCGAACTCAACCGGGGCCTGTCGCTCGCCCGTTCGTGCGGGGCGGACGGTCTGGTGAACCAGGCCAGGGAGGTGCTGGAAACCGGCAGGGGACTGCGCTGACTAGAGCCTGAGCAACTGCTCCGTGATCGTTGCCAGACGCTTCTGGACGCCCTTGTCGTACGTCTCCTCGTGCGCCCGTGCCCGGCTCGTGCCGTCGAAGTACTGGCCCGTGCCCAAGTCCCGCGTGGCCAGGGCCAGTGCGCCCGGGGCGCCGTCGGCGACCGTGGACCAGGGGGCGACTCCGCCCTCTCGGACCATCGCCGTGTCCATGAAGGTCGCCGGGTGGAGGACGTTCACCGAGACGCCCGTGTCCGCCAACTCCTCGGCGAGGGCGAAGGTATGGGCCGCCAGGGCGAACTTGGCCCGGCGGTAGGCCGCGAAGCCGTCGTAGCCGCGGCGGAACTCGATGTCGTCGAAGACGACGGGGTCCTGGCCCACCGAGCCGACGTTGACGATCCGGGCGGGGGTGTTCGCGCGCAGGACCGGCAGGAGCGCGCGGGTCAGCACCACAGGGGCCAAGTAGTTCACCGCGAACCGGAGTTCGTGGCCGTCGGTGCTCAACTCCCGGTCCGCGCCGGGAGCCCCCGCGCCCACGCCCGCGTTGTTGATCAGGACGTCCAGGTCCGGGCGCGCGTCGGCGACCTTCGCGCCCAGCTCGCGCACCTCGGCGAGCGACGCCAGGTCCGCGACGAACCCCTCCGCCTCGCCCTCGGCCCGCAGCTCCCGCACGAGAGCGTCGGTACGGCCCGGATCGCGGCCGTGGGCGAGGACGACATGCCCGGAGCGGACCAGCTCGAAGGCGACGTACCGGCCTAGTCCGGAGGTGGCACCGGTGATCAGGATGGTCGACATGCCCCCCACCGTAGGCAGATCACGGCGCCCCCTGCCTGCCCCTGCCGGTGTCACCCTCCCGTTTCCCCTTCCTTCGCTTCCTCCGCTTCCTCCGCCAGCACCCGCTGCGCCGCCGCGAACGCCGAGTTCGCCGCCGGGACCCCGCAGTACACGGCGGTCTGGAGCAGGACGGCCCCGATCTCCTCCGGCGTCAGCCCGTTGCGGCGGGCCGCGCGGACGTGCATGGCCAGCTCGTCGTAGTGGCCGTGCGCGACCAGCGCGGTCAGGGTGATCATGCTGCGCTCGCGGCGGCTGAGCGTCGGGTCCGTCCAGATCTCACCCCAGGCGTAGCGGGAGATGAAGTCCTGGAAGCGCGCGGTGAACGGCGTCTGCCGGGCCTGCGCCCGGTCCACATGGGTGTCCCCGAGCACCTCCCGGCGCACCCCCATCCCGCGCTTGGCGCCCCCGTCGAGGTGGGCCCGCAGGGCCGTCAGCACGGCCTGAGGGCACTGCGCGGGCGCCAGATGCGAGGCCCCCGGGATCTCCACGAGCGCGGCGCCCGGCACCGCGTCCGCGATCTCCCGCAGATGTGCGGGCGGGGTCGCCGGGTCCTGGCGTCCGGCGATCAGCAGGGTCCGTGCGGAGATCTCCGGGAGCCGGTCGCTCAGGTCGAAGGCGGCCAGCGCGTCACAGCACGCGGCGTACGCCTCGGGATCGGCCTCGGCGTGGTCGCGGATCAACCGGGGATCGGTGAAGTCCCCCGCGAACCAACGGGCGTTGGCGCTCTCCAGCAGCCATCCCATCCCTTCCCGCCGCACCCGCTCGGCCCGCTCCTCCCACGGCTTGGCCCCGTTGAAGTGGGCCGAGGAGCAGATCACCGCCAGCGACTCGACGCGCTCGGGGTGGTGCACGGCGAGATGCAGCCCCACCGCACCCCCGAGCGACACCCCGGCGTACGCGAACCGCTCCACGCCCAGCGAGTCGGCGAGCGCCAACACCAGGTCGGCGAGGTCCCCGACGCTCGCCCCCTCCCGGATCAGTTCGGCCGCACTGCCTCCGTGTCCCGGCAGGTCCCAGCGGATCACCCGGTGGGTGATCGACAGCTCGGGCGCCACCTTGTCCCACAGGGCGTACGACGTGCCGAGCGAGGGCCCGAGGAGCAGCGGGGGCGCCGAAGTGGCCCCTTCGGTACGGTGGTTGAGGAGTGTCAACGTCGCTCCAGAGCACGGTCGGTGAGGGCACCGGCGGAACCGGTGTAGCGGGCGGGGTCGGTCAGCTCGTCGAGGTCGACGTCCTTCAAGTCGGGCTCCCGCGCGAGGAGTTCACCGAGCGAGAGCCCCTCGGCGTACGTGCGCTTCGCGAGGTCGGTGAGCAGCTGCTTGGCGCGGGCCCGCCCCAACACGGCGGCCAGCTCGGCCGAGAGCCGCTCAGAGACGATCAACCCGTGGGTGAGGCCGAGGTGTTCGCGCAGGGCATCCGCGTTCACCCGTAGCCCCTCGGTCAGTTCGGCCGCGTCCCGGGCGGCCCCGCCGACCAAGCGCAGCAGATCCCTGAGCGGCTCCCACTCGGCGTGCCAGGCTCCGGCCGGCCGCTCGTCCTCGGCGGCCATCGAGCCGTACAGCGTGGCGGCGAGCTGGGGAGCGCGCCGGGCGGCCGCCGCGATCAGCGTGGAGCGGACGGGGTTGGCCTTGTGCGGCATGGCGGAGGAGCCCCCGCCGCTGCCCTCCTGCACCTCGGCGATCTCGGTGCGCCCGAGGACGAGCACATCGGCGGCGATCTTCCCGAGCGCCCCCGCCGTGAACGCCAGGCATCCGGCGAGGTCGGCGATCGGGGTGCGCAGGGTGTGCCAGGGCAGGAGGGGTTCCTGGAGTTCCAGTTCGGTGGCGAAGACCGCCGTGAGGGCCCGGGGGTCCTGGGCGCCGTACACCTGGAAGGCGGCCAATGTCCCGGCGGCGCCGCCGAGTTGGGCGGGCAGGGAGCTTCGTACGACGGCGATCCGGTCCCGTGCGTCGAGGACCAGCGACCGCCACCCGGCCGCCTTCAGCCCGAACGTCGTCGGTACGGCGTGCTGGGTGAGGGTGCGTCCCGGCATCGCGGTGTCGCGGTGCTCGGCGGCGAGCCGGGCGAGGGCCCGCTGGACGCGGTCGAATTCCGGCAGCAGCAGGTCCAGCGTGCGTGCCGCGACCAGCATCGTCGCCGTGTCCTGGATGTCCTGGCTGGTGGCGCCCCGGTGCACGTACGGGCCGTACTCCTCGCCGACCGCCTTCGTGAGGTCGGCGACCAGGGGGATGACGGGGTTGCCGCCGGCCCGCGCACGCTCGGCGAGGGACCGTACGTCGAAGCGGCTCGCGTCGGCCGCCTCTGTCACGGCTGCGGCAGCCGCCGCGGGGGCCAGTCCGAGCCCGGCCTGCGCCCGGGTGAGCGCGGCCTCCGTGTCCAGCAGCGCCTGGAGCCAGGCGCCGTCGCCGGTTGCGGAGGCGGCGGGGGAGCCTGCCCACCCCGGGGCGAGCAGGCCGGTGTCTTGCGGACTGGCAGATGTCACTGGAACTCCAGGAAGACCGTCTCGCCTTCGCCCTGAAGGCGGATGTCGAAACGGTACGTTCCGTTGCCGGTGTCGGTCGCGATCAGCGTGTCGCGTCGCCCGGCGTCCACCTGGGCGAGCAGCGGGTCGGCGGCGAGGGCGGCCTCGTCGCCGGGCAGGTAGATCCGGGTGAACAGGTGGACGAGGAGTCCGCGCGCGAAGACGCAGACGCTGAGGTACGGCGCGTTCCGGCCGCGCGCGCCCGGCCGCAGCGTACGGGCGTACCAGTGGCCGTTGGCGTCGGTCTGGACACGGCCCCAGCCGGTGAACTCCACGCCGTTGCGCCCGAGATAGCCGCCGGTCGACGGATCGCGCCGGATCGAGCCGTCGGTCGTCGGCACGTTGCCGTCCGGGTCCGGCCCCCACAGCTCCACGAAGGCGTCCGGCAGCGGGTTGCCCTCGCCGTCGGTGATGTAGCCCTGGACGGTGATGGTGTCCGGGTGGCCGACGGGCGCGATGTCACCGCCGCCGGGGAAGGGCAGCGCGTACCCGTAGAAGGGGCCGACCGTGTGCGAGGGGGTGGGCAGCACGCTCTCCGGCGAGCTGGTGTCGATCTTCGTCATGGCAGGTCAGCGTCCTTCCTCGACCCAGGTGGCGTTCGGCCCGTCCAGCACGATGTCCCAGTGGTAGCCCATCGAGAACTCCGGTATGGACAGGCTGTGGTCGTAGGTCGCGACCAGCCGCTGCCGCGCCGCGTCGTCCGTCACCGACTGGATGATCGGGTCGTACGGGAAGAGCGGGTCGCTCGGGAAGTACATCTGGGTGACCAGGCGCTGGGTGAACGCCGTGCCGAACATGGAGAAGTGGATGTGGGCCGGGCGCCAGGCGTTGACGTGGTTGCGCCACGGGTAGGGGCCGGGCTGGATGGTGGTGAAGCGGTAGAAGCCGCTGTCGTCGGTGAGCGTGCGGCCGACGCCGGTGAAGTTCGGGTCCAGCGGGGCGTCGTGCTGCTCGCGCTGATGCGCGTACCGGCCGGCCGAGTTCGCCTGCCAGATCTCTATCAACTGCCCGCGCACGGGCCGCCCGTCCCGGTCGAGCAACCGCCCCGACACGGTGATCCGCTCACCTATCGGCTCCCCCCGGTGGTGCCGGGTGAGGTCGTTGTCGATCTCGGTGATGTCGCGCTCGCCGAAGGCGGGGGAGTGGAGTTCGACCAGCTCCGGGTCGTTGGCCACGTCGATGGATATGGGCGGCTGCTTCGGGTGCCGGAGCACGGAGGACCGGTAGGGGGCGTAGTCCCGGCGGGGGTGGTGCTCGACGGGCGCCCCGTCGGCGACCCGCTTCTCGTAGGCGGAGTGCTCGGCGGCGATCTCCTGGTCGATGTCCTGCTGGGTGAGAGTCATGAGAGGTCCTGATGCCTTCTTAGCGTTCGAGAACGAGGGCGAGTCCTTGGCCGACGCCGATGCAGAGGGTGGCGACGCCGACTCCCGTGCCCTTGCGGGCGAGTTGATGGGCCACCGTGCCGGCGAGCCGCGCCCCGGACGCGCCCAACGGGTGCCCGAGCGCGATCGCCCCGCCCTGCGGGTTGAGGACCGCCGGGTCGAACTCGGGCCATTCGGCCACGCATCCGAGGACCTGGGCGGCGAACGCCTCGTTCAGTTCGAGGACTGACAGGTCGTCAAATCCCTTGCCCGCCTTGGCGAGGGCACGGTTGACGGCCTCGACCGGGGCGAGTCCGAAGTAGTGCGGGTCGAGGGCGTTCACGCCGGTCGCGGAGATGCGGGCCAGCGGTTCGCGGCCGGTTGCGGCGAGTCCCTCCTCGTCGACCAGGAGCAGGGCGGCGGCACCGTCGTTGAGCGGCGACGCGTTGCCCGCGGTGACCGTCCCGCCCTCCTTGCGGAAGGACGGCTTCAGCCGCGCCATGGCCTCCAGTGAGGCGTCCGCCCGTACGGACTCGTCCGCGCCGAAGAGCACCGGGTCGCCCTTGCGCTGCGGGATGGACACGGGAGCGAGTTCGGCGTCGAGGAGTCCGGCCCGCTGAGCGCGCGCCGCCTTCTCGTGGCTGTGCAGCGCGAACTCGTCCTGCTGCTCACGGGAGATCTTGTGCTTGTCGGCGATCAGCTCGGCCGACTCGCCCAGCGGGATCGTCCACTGCGGTTCCATCTTCGGGTTGACCATGCGCCAGCCCAGCGTGGTGGAGTACAGCTCGGTGTGCCCGGCGGGGAAGGGCTTGTCGGACTTGGGCAGCACGTACGGCGCCCGGGTCATCGACTCGACGCCACCGGCGACGGCGATGTGGGCGTCCCCGAGCGCGATCGCGCGGGCCGCCTGGATCACGGCTTCCAGGCCGGACGCGCAGAGCCGGTTGACGGTGACGCCGGGGACGGAGGTCGGCAGCCCGGCGAGCAGGGCGGCCATGCGGCCGACGTTGCGGTTCTCCTCGCCGGCGCCGTTGGCGTTGCCGAAGTAGACGTCCTCGATGCGGGACGGGTCCAGATCGGGGGTGCGGGTGAGGAGTTCACGGATCGCGTGGGCGGCGAGGTCGTCGGGGCGGACCCCCGCGAGGCCGCCGTTGTAGCGGCCGATCGGGGTGCGGACCGCGTCGACGATGTAAACCGAGTTCACAGCAGAACCTCCGCGACGGTCAGTTTGGCGTCGGTCTTCGCGACGACCTCGTCCACGCTCACTCCGGGCGCGACCTCGGTCAACACGAGCCCGTCGGGTGACACGTCGATCACGGCCAGATCGGTGATGACCCGGTTCACACACGCCTTGCCTGTGAGCGGCAGCGCACACTGCTCCAGGATCTTCGGCGAGCCGTCCTTCGCGGTGTGGGTCATCACCACGATCACCGTGCGCGCGCCGTGCACCAGGTCCATCGCCCCGCCGATCCCCGTGATCATCTTCCCGGGGATCGCCCAGTTCGCCAGGTCACCGCCCGCCGACACCTGCATCGCGCCCAGCACGGCCACGTCGATGTGCCCGCCCCGGATCATCGAGAAGGACAGCGCGGAGTCGAAGAAGGCCGCGCCCGGCAGGACCGTCACGGTCTCCTTGCCGGCGTTGATCAGATCCGGGTCGACGGCGTCCTCGGCCGGGTAGGGGCCGGTGCCGAGGATGCCGTTCTCCGACTCCAGGATCACCTCCACCCCCTCGGGCAGGTAGTTCGGGATCAGCGTCGGCAGACCGATGCCGAGGTTGACGTACTGCCCGTCCCGCAGCTCGCGCGCGGCCCGCGCCGCCATCTCCTGTCGCGTCCAGGCCATCAGCTGCTCACCGTCCGCTGCTCGATCCGCTTGTCGGCCACCTGCTCCGGTGTCAGGGCCACCACCCGCTGCACGAAGATCCCCGGCAGATGCACCGCGTCCGGGTCGATCTCGCCGGGCTCCACCAGCTCGTCCACCTCGGCGATCGTCACCCGCCCCGCCATCGCCGCGAGCGGGTTGAAGTTCCGGGTGGACTTGTTGAAGACGAGGTTCCCGTGCCGGTCACCGCGCGCCGCCCGGACCAGGGCGAAGTCGGTGCGGATGCCGTGTTCCAGGACGTACTCCGTGCCGTCGAACTCCCGCACCTCCTTCGGCGGCGAGGCGAGGGCGACGCCGCCCTGGCCGTCGTAGCGCCAGGGGAGCCCGCCGTCGGCGACCTGCGTGCCCACCCCGGCCGGGGTGAAGAAGGCGGGGATCCCGGCGCCGCCCGCCCGCAGCCGCTCGGCGAGCGTGCCCTGCGGGATCATCTCGACCTCCAGCTCACCGGCCAGGTACTGGCGGGCGAACTCCTTGTTCGCGCCGATGTAGGAGCCGGTCACCCGGGCGATCCGGCCGGCCGCGAGCAGGATCGCGAGGCCGGACTCCATCGCCCCGCAGTTGTTGGAGACCACCGACAGCGAACCGGTGCCCTGCTCGAACAGCGCCTGGATCAGCACGTTCGGCACACCGCTCAGCCCGAAACCGCCCACCGCGAGCGACGCGCCCTCCGGCACATCGGCCACCGCCTCCCGGGCCGTGGCGACCACCTTGTCCATCCGCGCAGCCTCATCTTTCCATTTGCTCAGTGTACTGAGTATTTCAGCGAGGTTTCTCTTAAGCTGCCACTGTGGGACTCTGGCGTCAAGACTCATCAGTCCGTCAGTGCACCAACCAATCGCACCAACCAATCGACCCAGCCGACTCGGGAGCGCACATGGCCGCCGTGGACCTGACCACCCACCCCGGGCACCTGGCCCGACGGCTCCAGCAGGCGCACTACCTGCTGTGGAACACCATGGTCTCGGAGGAGATCACCTCACCGCAGTTCGCGGTCCTCAACGCGCTCGTCGCCGAGCCGGGGCTCGACCAGCGCACGGTGGGGGAGCGGGTGGGTCTGGACCGGTCGACCATCGCCGAGGTGATCAGCCGGCTGGGCCGGCGCGGACTGCTCGACAAGGTCCGCGATCCGGAGGACGGCCGCCGTTCCCTGCTGCGCCCGACCGAGGACGGGGTGCGCACCCACCGCAAGCTGACCGTGCGCACGGCCCGGATGAACCAGGTCTTCCTCGCGCCCCTGTCCGCCGAGGAGCAGACGGTGTTCTTCGACCTGATCCGCCGGGTCTCGGACGCGGCGGAGGGGCTGCGCAACCCGGCGGAACCCCTCGTCACCCAGCCCTGACCGGTCAGGGCGCCTTCACGAACAGCACCCACACCTGCCCCTTCGCGAAGTTCACCGGCGTGCCGTCCGCCGTCGTGAACGCCGTGCCGTCCGTCGCCTTCGGGCGTTTCCAGTTCACGTCGTAGGCGCGCCCGTCGCGCAGCACCTTCGCCTTCCCGGAGCCGACCGTCTCGGTGTACGGCGTGTTGTTGCCGAGGAAGTCGTGGAAGGCGGACGGCCGGATCCGCACGTACTGCACGACCACGGTCGCCGGCGCGAGCCGCTTGCCGTCGGCCGTCACGTCCGGTGTGCCGTCCAGCGAGACCAGCCAGCGCTGCCGGTCCGCGGACCAGGTGAAGGAGAAGCGGGCGGCCGGGTAGCGGACGGACTCCGAGGTGTCCGGTGTGCCGCCCGCGGGCGCGGCGCCGTAGCGGAAGCCGGTCGTCAGCGCGTCCGCGCCCGGGGCGGACGGCATCAGTCGCCCCGGGCGTAGGTACAGGTTGTGCGGGGCGGCCTTGTCCGAGCCGCGGTAGTAGGCGCCGGAGACGTTGCCGGGCGGTTCGGCGAGCAGCGGGGCGCGGTCGATCAGCGGCAGCAGCTTGCTCTGGGCGCCCGAGAAGGCGAGCGCGGGCCGGTCGAACTGCGCCAGCAGCTCCAGATCCGACTCGCGGGCGCTGCGCACCGGACCGACGCTCGACGGCAGCCGGGTCGCGAACACCGCCATGAGGCGGCTGAGGCCGCCTTCCACCTGCTCGGCGTAGACGACGTCCGCCGCGTCGATACCGGTCTGCGGCCGGGCCGCGCGCACGTTGTCGATCTTCACGGCCAGTACGGACCCGTGGTCTCCCTCCGGACTTGGCGCCGAACTCGGTGTGGTGCCGCGTCCGTCGTCGCCGGAGGCGCGCGGAGTCCCCTCGGTTCCGTGTCCCGTACAACTCGCGGCGAAGAGCCCCGCGACGGCCAGCAGCGCCATCGCCGCACCCCGTCGCCCGCGCGACCCGCGTCCCCCGCTCACCCTGACCGCCATAGCCACCATGCCCGTCATGCGTGCCGCGCCGCCCGTCCTGTGTCATCGATTGTGCGCTTATAAGTTCATTGGTGGCCATACCCGACCGTTTCTGTTCGTGCGCGTCGAGTGGGCCGATCGGCCCAGGAATCGGTTCGGCGGGCGGGCCCCGGGTACCCGGGGCCGGACCCCAGACCGGATCCACAGGCGTGACGGAGGGAGTGCCGTGCGATGAAGGCAGTGACCTGGCAGGGCAAGCGGGACGTACGCGTGCAGGAGGTCCCCGATCCCCGGATCGAGGAACCGACGGACGCCGTCATCCGGATCACCTCGACCGGACTGTGCGGCTCCGACCTGCACCTCTACGAGGTGCTCACCCCGTTCATGACCCCGGGCGACATCCTCGGCCACGAGCCGATGGGTATCGTCGAGGAGGTCGGCGCCGGGGTGCCGGACCTGGCGGCGGGCGACCGTGTGGTGGTGCCCTTCCAGATCGCCTGCGGCAACTGCTGGATGTGCATGACCGGCCTGCCGACCCAGTGCGAGACCACCCAGGTCACCAGCGAGGGCATGGGCGCCGCTCTGTTCGGCTACACCCGCCTCTACGGTGCCGTACCGGGCGGACAGGCCGAGTACCTGCGGGTCCCGCAGGCGCAGTACGGCCCCATCAAGGTGCCCGAGGGGCCGCCGGACGACCGGTTCGTCTACCTCTCCGACGTGCTGCCGACCGCCTGGCAGGCCGTCTCCTACGCGGACGTCCCCGAAGGCGGCAGCGTCGCCGTGCTCGGCCTCGGGCCCATCGGGGACATGGCCTGCCGGGTCGCCCAGGTGCGCGGCGCCGGGCGCGTCTTCGGCGTGGACCTGGTGACCGAGCGGCTGCGCCGGGCCCGCGCGCGGGGCGTGGAGACGTACGACCTCAGGAGCTTCGACAGCGAGAAGGAGCTGGTCCAGGCGATCCGCGACGAGACCGACGGGCGCGGCCCCGACGCGGTGATCGACGCGGTGGGCACCGAGGCGCACGGCAGCGGGGTCGCCCGGCTGGCCCAGAACGCCTCGGCGCTGCTCCCGCGCCGGCTGAGCGGACCCTTCGCGGAACGCTTCAGCGTGGACCGGCTCGCCGCGCTCCACACCGCCATCGAACTGGTGCGCCGCGGCGGCACGCTCTCCCTGACCGGCGTCTACGGCGGGATGGCCGACCCGCTGCCCATGCTCACGATGTTCGACAAGCAGATCCAGATCCGCATGGGGCAGGCCAACGTGCGGCGGTGGAGCGACGAGATCATCCCGTACCTCACCGACGAGGACCCGCTCGGCGTCGAGGACTTCGCGACCCACCATGTGCCGCTGTCGGACGCCCCGCACGCCTACGAGATGTTCCAGAAGAAGCAGGAGGGCGCGGTCAAGGTGCTCATGAAGCCCTAGGTGCCCAGGATCTCGTCCAGGTCGTAGCGCACCGGCTCCTCCAGCTGCGCGTACGTGCAGCTCCGCGGCTCCCGGTCGGGGCGCCAGCGGCGGAAGCGGGCGGTGTGGCGGAAGCGGGCGCCGTTCTCCATGTGGTCGTACGCCACCTCGGCCACCCGCTCCGGCCGCAGCGGTACCCAGGAGAGGTCCTTCTTGCCCGACCAGCGGCTCGGCGCACCGGGCAGCCGCGCGCTCTCGTGGGCGGCCTCGTCGGCCCAGGCCGCCCACGGGTGCCCGGCGGTGTCCTTGAGACGCAGTGGCTCCAGCTCCTCGATCAGCTCGGCGCGCCGCTTCATGGGGAAGGCGGCCGACACTCCTACGTGTTGCAGGGCGCCCTGATCGTCGTAGAGCCCGAGGAGCAGGGAGCCGACGACCGGGCCGCTCTTGTGCAGGCGGTAGCCCGCGACCACGACGTCCGCCGTGCGCTCGTGCTTGACCTTGAACATGGCGCGCTCGTCCTGGAGGTAGCGCAGGGTGAGCGGCTTGGCGATGACCCCGTCCAGGCCGGCGCCCTCGTACTGCTCGAACCACCGCTGGGCCACCTCGATGTCCGTGGTCGCCGGGGCGACGTGCACGGGGGCCGTGGTGGCGGAGAGGGCCGTGGTCAGCAGTTCTCTCCGGTCGGTCAGGGGGACGTCCAGGAGTGACTCGTCGCTTACGGCGAGCAGGTCGAAGGCGACGAAGGAGGCGGGCGTCCGTTCGGCGAGGGTGCGTACCCGGGAGTCCGCCGGGTGGATGCGCTCGGTCAGCGCGTCGAAGTCCAGCCGTCCGTCGCGGGCGATGACGATCTCGCCGTCGAGGACACAGCGCGCGGGCAGACGCTCTTTGAGGGCCTGAGCCAGCTCGGGAAAGTACCTGGTCAGCGACTTTCCGGTACGGCTGCCCAGCTCGACCTCGTCCCCGTCACGGAACACGATCGCCCGGAAGCCGTCCCACTTCGCCTCGTACTGCATACCCGGCGGGATCTTCGCGACCGACTTGGCGAGCATGGGCTTCACAGGGGGCATCACCGGCAGATCCATGGTTCAGATTCTGCTGGGCGTACGGGTTTTTCGCCCGGTATGCGAGCTTTGGCCGCCGGGCCTACCGTGGCCGCATGGGTGACGCGGTGGAACTGGAGGCGGGCGGCCGGACGGTACGGCTGTCCAGCCCGGACAAGATCTTCTTCCCGGAGCGCGGCTTCACGAAGCTGGACCTCGCCCGCTACTACCAGGCCGTCGCCCCCGGCATCCTGCGCGCCCTGCGGAACCGCCCCACCACCCTGGAGCGCTACCCGGACGGGGTGACCGGCGAGAACTTCTTCCAGAAGCGGGCGCCCAAGAACATGCCCGACTGGATCCCGACCGCCCACATCACCTTCCCCAGCGGCCGCAGCGCGGACGAGATGTGCCCGACGGAGGAGGCCGCGGTCCTGTGGGCCGCCCAGTACGGCACGCTCACCTTCCACCCCTGGCCGGTCCGCCGTGACGACGTCGACCGCCCCGACGAACTCCGCATCGACCTCGACCCGCAACCCGGTACGGACTACGACGACGCGGTGCGCGCGGCCTTCCAACTGCGGGAGGTGCTGGCGGAGTTCGGCGGGCTGCGCGGCTGGCCCAAGACCTCCGGCGGGCGGGGCCTGCACGTCTTCGTGCCCATCGAGCCGCGCTGGACCTTCACGCAGGTGCGCCGGGCGGCGATCGCCGTCGGGCGGGAGATGGAACGCCGGATGCCGGAGCAGGTGACCATCAAGTGGTGGAAGGAGGAACGGGGGGAGCGCATCTTCATCGACTACAACCAGACGGCCCGCGACCGCACGATCGCCTCCGCCTACTCCGTACGACCACGCCCGCACGCCCCCGTCTCCGCACCCCTGACCTGGGACGAGGTCGGTGAGGCCCACCCGGAGGACTTCGACATCGCGACCATGCCCGCGCGCTTCGCCCGACTCGGCGACGTGCACGCGGACATGGACGACCACGCGTTCTCGCTGGAGGCGTTGTTGGACCTGGCCCGCCGTGACGAGCACGACCACGGGCTCGGAGATCTGCCGTACCCGCCCGAGTATCCGAAGATGCCGGGGGAGCCCAAGCGGGTACAGCCGAGCCGGGCCGCTTCGAAGAAGGCGCCTCCTACAGCTCCTTGATCCTGATGTCGCGGTACGAGACCACGTCCGTCGTGCCGTGGACCTGGAGGCCGAGGTAGCCGGAGGCGAACCGCCGGCCGTCGGTGCCCGGGTCGTCCGAGCGCGCCGGGTAGAAGTCCTGGCCGCCGATGTTGTCGAACTCGTTGATCAGGACGCCGTTGCGGAAGACCGAGTAGTGCTGGTCGACCACCCGGATCTCGTAGTCGTTCCACGTGCCCTTCTGGGTGACACCGGCCCCGGCGAGGCCCACCCGGTCGAACCCGTAGACCGATCCCGTCTTGTACATGTCGCCGTCCGGCCGGTCGAACACCTGCACCTCGTGGCCGTACTTGATGGCGACCCACTCCGGCCGGGACTCCTCCGGGTGGTCGTGGACCCACGGGAACCGCACGAACACACCGGAGTTGGCGTTCCCGGTGCCCGGCGCGTCGTCCCGCCACTGGAGCTTCAGCGAGAAGTCGCCGTACGTGCGCTCGGGGAACCACAGCATGCCGAGCCCGGCCTTCGTGGTGCCGCTGGTGATCGACCCGTCCGCGTTCTGCGCGAACGAACCACCGCCCACCTGCTGCCACTTGGCGAAGGACCCGGCGCTGCCGTCGAGGATCGTGCGGTAGCCCTCGGTCTGCCCGGGCGTGCCGATCCCGGACTCACGGGCCGCCTCGTCGACGGCGTCGTACTCGCGCTCGTCGAGGACGCCGTCCTTGAACAGCCGGTCCAGGACCGTCTTGACGTGCTTGAGGAACAGGGCCTGGGACGTCCACTCCTTCTCGTCCTCGACCAACTCGTTGATCCGGCACCGGCTGTTGGTGATCCGGTTCGGCACCCCCGAATCGACCGTGCCGACGATTACCGTCAACCGCTCGTCGAACTCGGGGCAGTTGGGCGCGGGGACCTGGCTCGACACCACCGTGAACGTCACCGTGCGCGCGGCGGAGGTGTTGCCCGCCTTGTCGCTCGCCCGGTAGGCGAGGGTGTGCGTGCCCGCCCGGTCGACGACCACCGGCGCGGTGTACGCCAGATAGGGTCCGCCGTCGATCGAGTACTCGACGCCCGCGACCCCCGAACCGCCCGCGTCCGTGGCACTTACGGTCACCTTGGCGTTGCCCACGTAGGCCCCGTCGGAGTTCCGCGTCCCGTCCACGGTCACGCCGGTCACCGGCGGGGTGGTGTCCGGCGCGGGCGCGGCGACGACCGTGAAGTGGACGCTCTTCTCGGGGGTTGCGTTGCCCGCCTTGTCGGTCGCCCGGAAGCGCACGGTGTGCGTGCCGAGTTGATGGACCATCACGGGCAGGGTGTACGGCTGCCAACTCTCGCTGTTCACCGCGTACTCGATCGTGTTGACGCCCGAGCCGGTGTCGGATGCCGACACCGTGACCGTCGCCATGTCGATGTACGTTCCGTCGGTCTGCTGCTCCCCGCTCACCGTCGCCGAGGTCTCCGGCGGTGTGGTGTCGTCGGAGTCCGGTGCCACCACCGTGAACGCGACGCTCTTCTCGGCGGAGACGTTCCCCGCCTTGTCGAAGGCCCGGTAGCGGACGCTGTGTTCGCCCACCTGGTCCACGACGACCGGGGCGGTGTACGGCTGCCAGGCGCCCGTGGCCCCGGTCGCGTACTCGATCCGGTCGACGCCGGAGCCACCGCTCTCGTCGGTCGCGGTGACGGCCACGCTCGCCGAACCGACGTACTGGCCCTGCGCGTTCTGCGTGCCGGTCACCCGGGCCGCGGTCTCCGGCGCGGTGGTGTCCTCGCCGGTGCCCTCGGTGACGACCAGGATGCCCTGCATCTGGCCGTGGCCCGGAATGGTGCAGTGGTAGAAGTACCGGCCCGGGGTGAGGGTGACCTCGGCGGTGTGACGGCCGCCCATGTCGTCGTTCGGGTTGGCGAGGATGTTGAGCTCGACGTCGCCGTTGAACTCGGGATCGCTCGTCACGAACGTCAACGTGTGCGGCATACCGGTGGTGTTGCCGGTCGCCTTGCTGTTCTCGAAGACGATCGTGGCCGTACCGGCGACGGCGGTCGTGGGCGCCTCGTTGTACTTGGTGATGTCGTCGCCGGCGGTCCAGGTGAGCACTTGGTCGGCCGCGGTCCGTTCGGGCTCGGCGCTGCTGGGCACGCTCTGGAGCCCGATCACCATCAGTACGGCGGCCAACAGGGCCGTCCAGACTCTTCGTTGCCGTGTCACGTCACCACCCCCTCGCGAGCTGGTCGACGGCGGGGGTGGACCCACCGCCGGTGTAAGTGACCCGCCACAGCGCCGACTTGGCGTCCGAGGTGAAGAAGCCGCGTCCGTAGTCGAGGACGTACAGCGCGCCGTCCGGACCGAACTTCCAGTCCATGAGGTTCTTGATGCCGTCGTTTCCGATCGGCACGATCTTCTTCAACGACTCGGAGTGGACCGGGAGTCCGCCCTCGCCGTGGGTCCTCGGGTCCGTGATCACCGCGTTGCGCGGCTGGTCGGCGTCGTAGAAGTCGCCGACGAACCACTTGCCGTCCCAGTAGGAGGGCCACTTGGCGGTGCTCGTGCTCGCCGGGTCGTAGCGGTAGACCGGCCCGTTCATCGCGGCCTGGCCGCCGCCCTTGAGCCATGGCAGCAGGTACTTCGCCTCCTCCTGCTTGTAGGAGGGGATGCCGTTCGCGTCCCGCGGGTAGTCCGGGGCGCCGCCCTGCGGCGAGTACCAGATGTTGTTGCCGGTCACCGGCGGCAGGTTGACCAGGCCGTCGTTGTTCGGCGACTCGTTCTTCGGGTGGTCGCAGTCGTACCAGCCCAGCGGCTGGCTCGGATCCGGCAGGTTGCGGTCCCGGTAGGGCTGCTTGTTGCCCATGCAGTACGGCCAGCCCCGGTTGCCCGCCTCGGTGATGACGGCGAAGGTGTCGTACTTGGCCGGGCCCCAGGTCGTCGAGGGCGCGCTCGCGTCCGGGCCGACCCAGCCGGCGTAGAGGACATCGGTCTTCTTGTCGACGAAGATGCGGGCCGGGTTCCGGACGCCCATCACGTAGATCTCACCGCGCGTCTTGCCGCCGCCCTCGGCGGTCTCCTTGCCGGTGAAGAGGTTCCCCTCGGGGAGCGTGTACGTCCCGTCGGCCTCCGGGTGGATGCGCAGGATCTTGCCGTTGAGGTTGTTGGTGTTGCCGGCGGTGCGGCGCGCGTCCGCGAAGGAGACGCCCTTGTAGTTCGGCTGCGGGTTGTTGCCCGAGTAACCGCCGCTGAATCCGCTGGAGTTGTTGTCACCGGTCGCGATGTACAGGTTGCCCTTGGAGTCCCAGGTCATCCCGCCACCCGCGTGGCAGCAACTGTGCACCTGGACCGGCCACTTGAGCAGCACCTTCTCGCTGCCGAGGTCCAGCCTGTTCGTCGCGAGGTCGAGCGTGAAGCGGGAGACGCGCCGCTCGGCCATCCGGGTGTCGCGGTTGAGCTGGGCGTGCGGGGTGTAGTGCAGATACACCCAGCCGTTCTCCTCGAAGCGCGGATCCAGTTCGATGCCGAGCAACCCCTCCTCGACCTTGACCAGTTCGTCGCCGCCGCCCTTGTTGCCGAACACGGTCAACGCGCCCGCGAGGGTGACCTTCCTGGTCTTCGGGTCGTAGACGTGGATCTCGCCCCTGCCCTTGCCGATGTCGGGGTTGTTCCAGTCGGTGACGACCGGCTGGGAGGAGTCGGCACCGCCCCGCCCGATGTACAGCACGCGTCCGTCGGGCGCGGTGACCAGTCCGTGCGGCTCGCCGATCTGGTCGTTCTGGCCCGGCTGGTTGGGCTGGGTCAGACGCTCCGCCTTGTAGTTGCCGTTGATCGTCGCCTTGCAGTCGGCCTGCACCAGCCGGCTGGTCCACAGCAGCGCGCCGCGCAGATGCGTACGGAAGTCCGTCTCGTCGTAGGACGACACCGTGCCGCCCATGCCGGTGTAGAAGGAGCGGCCGCCGTCGTAGTCCCGGCACCAACTCACCGGGTGGTCCCAGCCGTTGGCGCTCGCGCCGGGCTGGTACGTCGACTCGCGGACCCGGGCGACCGTGTGGACGTCGCCGGAGGGGTTCTTCGTCCAGTTGAACCACAGGTCCGGGCGCTTCCACTGCACCGGCAGGTCCTTGGTCGCCGGATGCTGCCGGTCGCCCACCTCAACCACGGCTCGCTGTACGGCCGTTGGGCTGGAGGCGGCCGGACGCGCTCCGACGAGCCCCGTGAACCAGTCGCTGTACGTCTCGGCGCGGGCCGCGTCATGGATGCCGACGAAACCGCCGCCCGCCTCCATGTAGGCCTCCAGCCCCGACTCCTGGTCGGGATCGAGGACGTCCCCGCCGCCGGTCAGGAAGACGATCGCGTTGTAACCACCCAGCGCCTCCTCGTCGGTGAAGACCCTGGCGTCGTCGGTGGCCTCGGTCGCGAACCGCTGGTTCGCGGGCCCCGACAGGCCGATCCTCTCGATCGCGGCGATCCCGGCGTTGACGACCGGAGACTCGTCCCCGGCCGCCGCGGATCCGTAGAACACCAGCACCCGTACATCCGCGCCGCCCGGCGGCGACTTAATGGACATCGTTGTCGCGGACGGGTCCGGAGCGGGGAGGGCGCCCGCGGTGGGACCCGACATCAGCCCGGCGGCGACCATCCCGGCCGCCACGGTGGCCACCCAGGCCCGTCTTCTCGTGTGTGTTCCCTGTCTCGTGCTCAACCCTCGTAAGTGCATGGGCACCTCCTCGGTCACAGCAACAGCGCCTTGGAAGCTAGACGGCTTTGTGCCGCACGCCAATACCTATGACCGGGATAGTGCCAACTTTGTCCCGAGTGTGGATAAACGGCGGCGGGGCCGGTACCGTCTCACAGGTTCATCACAGGCACGTCCGATCAAACTCCGTATCAGGGTGGGGAGTTCGGCATGGACAGACGCGGGTTCAACCGACGGGTGCTGCTCGGGGGCGCGGCCGTGGCGACATCGTTGTCGATGGCACCCGAGGCTGTGAGCGTCGACCGGCCGGCGCGGACCGCTCCGGCGGGCGGCGAGGTCAAGCACCTCAAGCTGTACATCGAGAAGCTCGCGGACGGGCAGTTGGGCTACGGCTTCGAGAAGGGCAAGGCTTCGATTCCGGGGCCGTTGATCGAGCTCAACGAGGGCGACACGGCGCACATCGAGGTGGAGAACACCCTGGACGTGCCGGCGAGTCTGCACGTCCACGGCCTGGACTACGAAATCACCAGCGACGGAACGAAGTTGAACCGCAGCGAGGTCGAGCCGGGTGGGACGCGCACGTACACCTGGCGCACGCACGCGCCGGGGCAGCGCAAGGACGGCACCTGGCGGGCGGGCAGTGCGGGGTACTGGCACTACCACGACCATGTGGTAGGCACGGAACACGGAACCGGCGGTATCCGAAAAGGCCTGTACGGCCCGGTGATCGTCCGCCGCAAGGGCGACGTGGTGCCGGACGCGACCCACACGATCGTCTTCAACGACATGCTGATCAACAACAAGCCGGCGCACTCCGGGCCCAACTTCGAGGCGACGGTGGGGGATCGGGTCGAGTTCGTGATGATCACGCACGGGGAGTACTACCACACCTTCCACCTGCACGGTCACCGCTGGGCCGACAACCGCACGGGCCTCCTCACCGGCCCCGACGACCCCAGCCAGATCATCGACAACAAGATCGTGGGCCCCGCGGACTCCTTCGGCTTCCAGGTGATCGCGGGCGAGGGCGTCGGCGCGGGCGCGGGCGCCTGGATGTACCACTGCCACGTCCAGAGCCACTCCGACATGGGGATGGTGGGGTTGTTCCTGGTGAAGAAGACGGACGGGACGATTCCGGGGTATGAGCCGCATGAGCACGGGGAGCAAGGGGTGGCGGGGCACGAGCACTGACGGATCATGGGTGGGTGACCCTTGTACTGACGCGCGCGGACCTGGAGACGGTGCTGGAGCCGGAAGCGTGCCTCTCGGCGCTGAGGGAGGGCTTCCGCAGCGCCGACGAGGTGACGGTCGCGGGACAACGGGTACGAACGGACCTGCCCTTCCCCGGCACGGCGACAGCTCTGCTGCCCGGCCTGCTGCCCTCCGTCCCCGCGTACACGGTGAAGGTCAACGCCAAGTTCCCCGGCGCCCGACCCGCCCTGCGCGGGGTCCTCTGCCTGCACAGCGGTACGGACGGCGAACTGCTGGCCCTCATGGACTCGGCCACGGTCACGGCTTGGCGGACGGGACTGGCGGCGGCACTGGGGACCCATCTGCTCGCCCGGCCGGGGAAGGGAGTGGTAGGGGTGATCGGCGCGGGAGCGCAGGCCGAACTGGTGATGCGCGGGCTTGCGGCCCTACGGCCCTGGGGTGCCCTCGTCGTGCACGACACGGACGCCGACCGCGCCGTCGACTTCGCCTCGCGGCACGGCGGACGGGTGCTCGCGTCACCGGCGGAGGTTTCCGGTGCCGCCGACATCGTCCTCTCGGCGACGTGGTCGAAGCAGCCTCTGCTGGGCCTGTCGGACACGAGGGCCGGGCAGCACTTCACGAGCCTGGGGGTGGACGAACCCGGCAAGGCGGAGCTGGCGGCCGATCTGCTGGACGAGGCGGTGGTCGTGGTCGACGACCGTGAACTGGCGGCGTCCATGGGCGTGTTGACGAGCGGTGGGACTGCTGGCGCCACCCTGGGGGAAGTGGTGCGCGGCGAACACCCCGGACGGACCGGAGAGGCGGACCGTACCGTGTACGCGCCCGTGGGCCTTCCCTGGCAGGACCTCGCCCTTGCCTGGACGGCGTACGAACGGGCCGAACGGGCGGGGATCGGACGACGGCTGGACCTGCTGAGTTGAGCCGTTGCCGCGAGAGCCCCCCGCCGCTGCCTTCTCCGCACGTGGACACACGACCCCCGAGGCATCACGCGCCGGCGACGGGCGGTGATCCACCCTGGAGCGCACGCCCACGCCCACGCCCTCGCCCGCGCGCAAGCGGCTTTCGTCGGCGGCGAGAGCGCTCTCACTGTGGTGTGAGGGCGGGTCTATCCTGATCCGCATCCCGCCGATGAGGAGCCCCGAAGTGACCGACACCGCGCCGCGCCCCACTCTGGAGGCCGTGGCCGCACGGGCCGGTGTCTCGCGGGCGACCGTGTCGCGGGTGGTGAACGGTGGGGACGGGGTCCGGGAGCCGCTCGTGGAGCGGGTGCGCAGGGCTGTCGAGGAACTCGGGTACGTGCCCAACCAGGCCGCCCGCAGTCTCGTCACCCGGCGCCACGACGCCGTCGCCGTCGTGGTCGCCGAACCGGAGACCCGCGTCTTCGCCGACCCCTTCTTCGCCCTCCAGCTGCGCGGCATCAGCAAGGAGCTGACCGCCCACGACAACCAGCTCGTCCTCCTGCTCACCGAGGGCCGCGACGACCACGCCCGCGTCGGCCGCTACCTCGCCGGCGGCCATGTCGACGGCGCGCTCGTCTTCTCGCTGCACCTCGACGACCCGCTGCCCGGACTGATCCAACGGGCCGGTGTGCCCACCGTGTTCGGCGGGCGGCCGGGATGGAGCGACGGCACGACCGGTGTCGTGTACGTCGACAGCGACAACCGGGGCGGCGCCCGCGACGCCGTCCGGTACCTCGTCGGACTCGGCCGCACCCGTGTCGCCCACATCACCGGTCCCCTCGACCAGACCTCCGCCGCGGACCGGCTGGAGGGGTACCGGGACGTCGTCGGCGGTACCGGCCCCGACCTCGTCGTGCCGGGCGACTTCACTCCGGGCGGCGGGGAACGCGCGATGCGGGAACTCCTCGACCGCTGCCCGGACCTGGACGCCGTGTTCGCCGCGAACGACCTCACCGCCTCCGGCGCCCTGCGCGTGCTGCGCGAACACGGGCGCCGGGTGCCGGAGGACGTCGCCGTGATCGGCTTCGACGACATGCTGCCGGTCGCCGAACAGACCGACCCACCGCTGACGACGGTCCGGCAGGACATAGAGGAGATGGGACGGTTGATGGCACGACTGCTGCTGCGCGGGCCGGACGACGGCGGGCTTCGGGACGGCGGCGGGGGAGAGGGGACTCGCGTCACCGGGGAAGGCGGGACTCAGGTCGCCGGGGAAGCCGGGGCTCGGCTCGCCGGGGCGACCGCACCCGCCGGTGTCGTCCTGCCCACCACGCTGGTACGGCGCGCCTCGGCGTGACCCCGGCCCCACGCCCTGCCCACTCTCCCCGATGAGCCCGCCCTGAACCCGCCCCGTCACACCTCCTGCGGTGCCGTCTTGATCACCGCAAAACGTGCCCCCGCCGGGTCGGCCAGCCGCGCCACCCGGCCGACGCCCGGGATGTCCGTGGCCGGCAGGCTGACCGTGCCGCCCAGCTCCCGCGCCTTCGCGACCACCGCGTCCGGGTCCGTGACCTCGAAGTACGGCAGCCAGTGGGCCCCGGCGGCCGCCTCCAGGGGGTCGTCGGCGAGCGGGACGACGCCGCCGAACATGGCGTCCTCGCTCTGCCCGCCCGGCAGGATCGTGGTGTAGCTGCCGCCCGGGAAGTCGACGCCGTAGGTCTCCAGGCCCAGGGCCGCGTGGTAGAAGAACGCGGCCATGGGCAGGTCCGCGGTATACAGCTCGACCCAGCACAGCGAGCCCGGCTCCTGCACCACGTCCAGCCCCTTGGTCCGCCCCGGCTGCCAGATGCCGAACGGCACGCCCGCCTTGTCGGCGAGAACCGCCATCCGGCCCTCCTCCATGACGTCCATCGGCGGCATCAGCACCTTGCCGTGAGCCTGCTCGGCCGCCTTCGCGGTGGCGTCCGCGTCCGGAGTCTGGAAGTACACCGTCCAGGACGGCGGGCCCTGCTCGCCGGTGGTCCGCATGCCGCCCGCGGCGGTCCTGCCGTCGAGCCGGAAGAAGCCGTAGCCGCCGGCTTCGGGCGGGCCCGGCTGGAACTCCCAGCCGAACAGGGCGCCGTAGAAGGAAATGGCGCCGTCGAGGTCGGGGGTGCCGAGGTCGAGCCAGTTCGGAGCGCCGGTGATGTAACGGGTGGTGAGCATTACTGCCCCTCCTCTGAAGGGTCCCGTGTCCTGCCACGACCGAGTCTTGCACCGCCCACTGACAATCGCCGCCGGGATGCGCGAGGGAGCCCGCCCCGGGTGCACCGAGGAGCCGCACAGCACACCCCGCCACACGCCCCGCTCCGCGCGCCGCCGTGCGCCCGTGCGTCGGACGCGGCACGATCGGGTCGGCCGGGGGCCATGAACGGCCGCGTTGATCCGGCGTTGATCGAACGTTTTTCGCTGCCCGGCACGATCTCGGCCATGAACGTGGACACCATCACCCCGGCCGACCTCTCCTGGCAGACGCGGGCCCTGTGCGCGGAGACCGGGGCGGACTTCTTCTTCCCCGAACCGGGCAGCTCGGTCCGTGAGGCCAAGAAAATCTGCGGCATGTGCGAGATGCGCCCGGCCTGTCTCGAGTACGCGATGCGCCACGACGAGCGCTTCGGCGTCTGGGGCGGCCTGTCGGAGAAGGAGCGCCTGGAACTCAGGCGGCTCGAAAACCGGTGAGCCGCCGGGACGGCGGTGCGGTTAGGATCCGGGAGCGCACCCGGGCGTAGCGCAGAGGCAGGCGCACCGCCTTGCCCAGGCGAAGACGTCGGTTCGAATCCGATCCCCGGGCTGCGTGCGCGGGCCCTGTGGAGCAGAGGCAGACTCGCCGCCCTCTCAAGGCGGATACGCCGGTTCGAATCCGGCCGGGGCCCATCACACGGGGGTCGGTAGCGCAGAGGCAGGCGCGCCTTCATCGCATGAAGGAGACGTCGGTTCGAATCCGACCCGGCCCACGCAGGCACCGAGGGGGCGGGGACACATGGGTGACGTGATCGGCGAGGAGGAGCTGGCCGCCTTCCATCGCACGGTCGGCAGGATGCGCGAGCTGCCCGTGGACGACCCCGTGCGGCTGCGCGCCGAGCAGGTCGCCGCCTCGTTCGCCCGCGACGGACGGCTCAGGCGCCGCAAGGCGCGCGGTGCGGAGATCTCCGCCGCCGACGCCGAGACGATGGCGGCCACCGCGACCGGCGCCCACGACCGGCGCGAGGACGCGCCCCTGGCCGTCCCCGGCGACGAGGGACTCTTCCACCGGGCGCGCAGTTGCTATGTCTGCAAGTCGCCCTATCGACAGGTCGACGCCTTCTACCACCGCCTCTGCCCGCGCTGCGCTGCCGACAACACGGCCCGCCGGGGCCTGACCACCGACCTCGGCGGACGCCGTGTCCTGCTCACCGGCGGCCGGGTGAAGATCGGCTTCCAGCTGGCCCTGATGATGCTCAGGGACGGCGCGGAGCTGCTGGTGACCAGCCGTTTCCCGCACGACACCCGGCGCCGCTTCGAGGCCGAGCCGGGCAGCGGTGCGTGGCTCGACCGGCTGACGGTCGTCGCGGTCGACCTGCGCGACCCCCGCCAGGTCCTCGGCCTGTGCGAGGAGCTGCGCCAGGAGGGCCGCCCGCTGGACGTCCTCGTCAACAACGCCGCGCAGACGGTCCGCCGGCCGCCCGAGTCGTACGCCCTGCTCGCCGCCGGAGAGCGCGACGCGCTGCCCGAGGGCACCCGCAGGGCGCCCGGCTTCACGCCGACCCGGATGCTTCAGAGCGGCGCCGCGTCGCTGCCCGCCGCGCTGCGCGAGGCTGACGAGGCCGGCCTGCTGCCCGACCCGTCCCCGGAGAACTCCTGGTCGGCCCGGCTCGGCGCGCTCGACCCGGCCGAGGTCCTGGAGACCCAGCTCGTCAACGCCCTCGCTCCGGCCCTGCTCTGCGACCGCCTGCTGCCCCTGCTGCTCGCCTCCCCGCACCCGCGCCGCTACGTCGTCAACGTCACCGCCGTGGAGGGGCGTTTCGCCGTCCGCAACAAGATGGCCGGGCACCCGCACACCAACATGGCCAAGGCCGCCCTCAACATGCTCACCCGCACCAGCGCCGCCGAACTCGCCGAGCGGGGCGTGCACATGTGCGCCGTCGACACCGGCTGGATCACCGACGAGAACCCGGCGCCGAAGAAGGAGCGGATGTCCCGCGCCGGGTTCCGCACGCCGCTGGACATCGTGGACGGGGCGGCCCGGGTCTACGACCCGATCGTGCGCGGCGAGGCGGGCGACCCCGTGTCCGGCGTGTTCCTGAAGGACTACCGGGAGGCGGAGTGGTGAGCGAGGACGGACCGGAGGAGGCGGGCGGCTTCGCCGGGGTGCCGTACGTTGTGCCGCGCCCGGCCGCCGAACTCGCCCCGCTGCTCGACTGGTTGCGGTCCGGCCGCCCGGCGGGCGAGCGGCTGGACTTCACCGCGGGTACGGCGCTGCCTGACGGGCGGCTCGACCTGTGCAAGCAGTCCCTGGGTGCCGAGGGTGCCGCACTGGTCGCCGACGCGCTGGCTCAAGGGCCTTCTCCGATACGGCATCTGCTGCTCGGGACCGACGGGCTGGGCGACGACGGGGCGGCCGCGGTGGCCGGGGCGGGCACCGGTGTCGAGACGCTCTACCTCGGGTGCAACGGCATCACCGAGGGCGGCGCCTGCCGGATCGCCGACCAGCTGCGGGCCGCCCCGCAGGTCGTCACCGGCGTGTGGCTCAAGCGCAACCCGCTGGGCGGCGGGGGCGGCCGGGCGGCGGCCGAACTCGTCGACGCCGCACGTGCGTTGCGCACGCTGGACCTCGTCCAGACCGGGCTCGACGCGGCCGGCCTCACCGTCCTGGCCGACGCGCTCCTGGCCGCGGCGGAGAACGGCCGGCGCATCGAGCGGCTGTTCGTCGGCGGCAACCCGCTCGGGGAGGCCGGGGCGCGGGCTCTCGCCGAGGTGATCGCGGCGGGCGCGGTCGACGAACTGTACGTGTCAGCCGCCCGGTTGGGCGACGGCGGAGCGCTTCGCCTCGCCGAGGCGTTGGGTCGGGCGCCGTACGGACGGCTCGTCCGGCTGTCCGTCGCGAGCAACGGCATCGGGCCCGCCGCCGCGGCCCGGCTGGTCGCGGCGGCGACGGCGGCCGGGGTCGAACTGCTGGACCTCGGACGGGTGCGGGCGGCGGGCGTGCTCGGGGCGCGAGACAACCGTGTCGACCTGACGGCGGCGGAAGCGATCGCGGACGTCCTCGCGAGCACCGCCGGACACCGCCTCACCCACCTGGTCCTCACCCACACCGGTCTGCGCAGCCGCGAGGCCCACCGTCTCCTGGACAGGGCGCCGCACGCGACGACGGCCACCCGCTTCGTCCTCGGCCAGGGCATCGCCACGAGCGTCAAACGCCGCCTCGACGCCCTGGCCGCCCACGTCCCGCTCCCTACGGTCCCGCCCGACGTGCGCGCCGTGCGCAGCGTGCACCGGACGGCGCCGCCGGATCCCGACGGTTGAAGCGCGCACCCCCGGTTCACCGCCGCATCGCCATGAACACCTCTGTCCAGAACCGCTGTTGCCGCGCCGACGCCCCCACCAGATACGTCGCCCGCAGCTTCGCCGGCAGCAGGGCCACCAGGCGGGTGACGGCGGCGCGGTGCTTCTTCAGCTGGGACAGCTCCGCGTTGGCGAGGACCTGGTGGACGACGTCGCTGTCGTCGCCGCCCTCCGAGGAGTGGTCGGCGGCCTGCCGAAGACGGGCCTCCCAGGCCGCGATGTCACGCGCGAGTTCACGAAGTCCCGTGACCGGCCTGCCCCGGAAGCGGTCGATCAGCGCGGTGAGCGGCACGGGCGCGTACTCGCCGTCGCCGAGATAGACCGTGCCCATCTCCAGCGGCAGCCCCCGCCGGTGCAGCTTGATCAGCCGCTCCAGCGTGCGCTTGGTGATCCAGGCCCGCCCGTCGTCGTCGATGTCGTGCTTCCACCACTCCAGGACCGTTTCCGCGTCCGCGCCGTACCGGGCCAGCAGCCACTCGTTGGCCGGTATGTCCTCGGGCTCGACCTGGAGCGAGGCCGTGAAACGGGTCGCCTGCGCGATGTTGTTCCGGGACACGAGCATCTTGCGGCCCAGATGGTACGGCGGGTTCTGCACCGCGATCTGCGCCCGCAGGTTCTCGATCCGCCGCCCCGCCAGCGACCACTCCTGAGTGATCTCCATCAGCTTGGCGAACGCGGCCTTGTCCTTGGGCCGGTTGTACTCGTCCCACACGATCGCCTTGGGCTCGGGCCCGGTGAACTTCGCCGCCAGGAGGTTGTCGAGGGTCCCGTCGGCCGACGGGATGGGCGCGCACAGGTCCTCGACGTTCGTCACCGGCAGCGAGAAGTACAGCGGCTCCCGCCCCAGCCCCATCCGCACCGTCTCCCGCACCAGCTCCGTCTTGCCGCAGCCCGGCGGGCCCTGGAGCAGCACCGTCCAGCGGTTGCGCAGCGCGGCGCGCACGACCTGCCGTACCGGATCGGGGATCGTCGCGGGGTTGGGCACACCGAGCGACTCGGCCACGCGGTCCAGGATCTCGGCCGTGCGGTTCTGCCCGGGCCGGCCGTCCGGTCCCGGCTCGGCGAGCCGCAGCCGCTCGCCGTCGACCAGGGGCAGGCCCCAGCGCAGCGGGAAGCCCTCCCGGGCGTTGGCCAGCACATGGTCCAGGGTGCGCGGGGACAGCAGCTCGCGCAGAGCGGGGGAGAGCGACGCCCACAGCGAGAACACCGGACGCAGGTCCCACGGGCGGTACTTGGCCGCCAGATGCCGTCGCCACGAGGTGTCGTTCGCCGTGATGCGCAGCGTCACCATGCGGTCCAGCAGGGCGAGGTCGCTGCGCCGGGCCGAGGTCTCGGCCAGCGACTCGTTGTCGGTGAGGAAGACGCCGACGCAGCCCAGCGCGCGCAGGTCGTGCTCGCCGAGCGTCCAGTCGCAGGCGATCTGCATCAGCTGCGACTGGATCGTCTCGCCCGCCTGGAGGGAGTCGTCGACGAGCAGCACGAACGGCTGTCCAGGCTTCAGCTGGCTCATCACCAGCTGGCGCAGCACCAGTTCACCGGTGTGCGGGTCGCGCACCGGCGCGTTGACGAGCAGGTCGTCCGGTGTGAGGTTCGCCGCCGGGACGTACACCAGCGTCGCGTCCGGGTACGCCCGGCCGATGTGCGAGAAGAACGTCGCCGTCTTGCCGATGCCGTGCTCGCCGAAGATCTGCCCCGTCTGCCCCATGTCGATCATCGCGTCGATGAAGGACTCCAGGCGCGAGGTCGTCAACTGCTCGGTGTCTGTGGTCATTTACCGTGATCCTGTAGTGACGCGATGGCAGTCCATCGCCGGGGTGTGCGTCTCGGGCCACTCGCTGCCGCCCTCCGTGATCAGCCAGATCCACTTGTCCGGCTCGGCGGGCGTGATCGGCGGGGCGTATCCGTCGGTGAGCACCACGACCGCGTCCGGGGTGACGTCGAAGCGCCGCCCCCTGACCTCCGTACGGCCCTCCACGTAGTCGGCGACCACCTGGAAGCTCGTGCCGCCACCGCCGTAGACCCGCTCGCCGGGCTTGAACGGCATGACCTCGCCGTCGAAGGACAGCCAGTGCGCCTCGACTCCGTCGATCCGCCCCACGAGCCGGGTGAGCCACTCGATCACGTGGTCCGGCATGGAGCCCGAGGTGTCGTAGGCGACGACGAGCACCTTGTCCCGGACCGGGCCGCGCCGCGAGAGCATCGGGTCCTGGCCGAGCGCCGCGAGCAGCGCGCCGCGCTTCTTCGGGTACACCAGCCGCTCGCCGTCGCGCAGTCGGGAGCCGAGCACGTCGACGAGCCAGCGCTGCCACCAGTCGACCGTGCGTGTGCGCGAGGTCTCGCCGCGCAGCGCGCCCGCGCCGAGGTTCCCCCAGATCCGCGCCGCGCGCGCGTTGCCGTCCGCGGTGCGGCCCATCAGGTCGAGCAGCTCGCGCTCCGCGCCGGTGTGCCCCCGCCGGGCCGCCAGCAGGGAGTTGAGGAGCGCCGAGGAGACGACCGCGTCGACGGTCTCCTGGTCGGCCGGGACGCCGCCCTCCACCAGGTGGGCGCAGAGCCGCCGTTCGGGCACGGGCGGGTGGCGCATGCGCTTCAGTTCGCCGTACACCCGCATGTCCGTCTCGGTGAATGTCTCGTACGGGACCGGCTCCAGGCCCTGCTCGGTCAGGTCCAGGACGTAGGTGTCGTAGACCTCGCGCGGGTCGACGCCTGTCGGCCGGCCGTCCAGCAGGGGCAGGTCCCGGCGGCCGAGGCGGACCAGCCCGACGTGGTTGACGGACACCTCGCAGGCCAGCTCGAACACCGGGTCCGCGCGCAGCTCGGGGTCGGTGAACAGGTGCCGGTGCACGAGATGCCGGGCCTCGTGGAAGAGCACGAACTTCACGCCGTCCAGGCCGAGTCCGACGAAGAAGTCCGGGTTGTAGAGCAGCAGGCAGGAGCCGTCGCCGGAGGCGACCACGGCCGCGGTGTCGATCGCGGTCGTCGGGATCTGATGACGGCACTTGGCGTACAGCCACGACGCCACCGCCGACTCCGTCAGCCCGAAGTCCAGCAGCGCGGCCTCCTTCAGCCGCCGCGCCTCCTTGACCACCGCCGCGTCCGTCGGCCGGTACCGCTCCAGCGCCCTGCGGTCGGCCAGGTCGACCACCGGGACACGCCGCCCCCGCTCTCCGTACGCCATCTCGAGCCCCCCGTACCGAAATCTCCCCCGTGCCTCATTGGTAGCAGCGCCCACTGACAACGGGCCAACGCATTACGCTCGGGGACCAAGGGCGGGGCCGTAGCGCAGAGGCAGGCGCACCGGTCTCCAAAACCAGAACACGCTGGTTCGAATCCAGCCGCCCCGCCCCCCTGCCCCCAGCGTTCGGGAAACGGCGGTTCAGGCGATCGCGCCCGCCGTCACCACCAGTTCGGGCGCCGTCCCGTGGAACGTGTCGACGAGCTGCGCGAGCACCGCCCAGGCCTCCTCGCGGTCGCCCAAGTGCTCGCGGACCAGGGGGCGCAGGGCGTCCTCGGCCTGGCGGACCCTGGCCGGGAACATCACATGACCCAGCGACAGGATCTTCAGCACGTGTGCGGCGGGGGAGTGCGACGTCGTGTACTCCGCGGGACCGGCCAGGACTCCCGCCTGCCGGACGCGGTGGGTGAACTTGGCGTGGCTGCCGAACCGTTCGCGCAGCGCGGGCGGACAGTCCGGGCGCACGGACAGCGCCCAGCGGGCGTAGCCGGGCAGCGGTTGCTCGTGGTCCGCCTCCGCGACGGCCACCCAGTCGCCGCGGCCGGTGACCATGGTGACGGTCTCCCGCGCGATCCCCATGGTGGTCACCTCGCGCAGCGCGCCGACGAGGCCGAGCCGGGTGACGGGCTCGGGAACGCGGAGGTCGTGATGGCGCAGGGATCGGTGCACCCGCACCGACCGGCTGCCGTCGGGCCCGAACGGCTCACCGCGCAGGACGGCCCGCCGCAGGCCGGAATCGGTGGAACGGTGCTGCCACACCACGAAGTTGAGGTCGGGGTCGTCCTCCTCCAGCACCCACAGCAGGACCGACGACGGGACGGCCGTGGATCCCCAAGGGGGCGCGGCGGTCAGTTGACGCCTGGCCTGCGTCAGGCCCTTTGACGCGGGTCTGGGCAGGCCGATCCGCGCCCGCACCCGGTCGGCCGTCCCGGCGTCGATCAGGCGCAGCAGGAAACCGACCGCATGGCCGGAGGTGACGTCCGCTCGCATGTGCGCATGATGCCGCAGGCGCGGCGAGGGGCGCACCGGGAATTCGGGCGCCCCGGTGGGTGTCAGGCGCTCGCGCGCGCCGCCATCCGCGCCTTGCGGGCCGCCAGCTTCTCGTCGAACTTCGAGGCCTCCGCGTCCAGGCCGTTCATGTAGAGACCCAGCTCCTCCTGGGCCTTGAGGCCCTCGGGACCGAGGCCGTCGATGTCCATGACCTTGAGGAAGCGCAGGACGGGCTGGATGACGTCGTCGTGGTGGATGCGCATGTTGTAGATCTCGCCGATCGCCATCTGCGCGGCGGCCCGCTCGAAGCCGGGCATGCCGTGGCCGGGCATCCGGAAGTTCACGATGACGTCCCGCACCGCCTGCATCGTCAGGTCGGGCGCGAGCTCGAAGGCCGCCTTGAGCAGGTTCCGGTAGAAGACCATGTGGAGGTTCTCGTCGGTCGCGATGCGCGCCAGCATGCGGTCGCAGACCGGGTCGCCCGACTGGTGGCCGGTGTTGCGGTGCGAGACACGGGTCGCCAGCTCCTGGAAGGAGACGTAGGCCACCGAGTGCAGCATCGAGTGGCCGTTGTCCGACTCGAAGCCCTCGCTCATGTGGGCCATGCGGAACTCCTCCAGCTTGTCCGGGTCCACCGCGCGCGAGGCGAGCAGGTAGTCCCGCATCACGATGCCGTGGCGGCCCTCCTCGGCCGTCCAGCGGTGCACCCAGGTGCCCCAGGCGCCGTCCCGGCCGAAGAGCGAGGCGATCTCGTGGTGGTAGCTGGGGAGGTTGTCCTCGGTGAGGAGGTTCACCACCAGGGCGATCCGGCCGATCTCGGTGACCTTGGACTGCCCCTTCTCCCAGGCCTCGCCGTCCTCGAAGAAGCCGGGGAAGTTGCGGCCGTCGCCCCAGGGCACGTACTCGTGCGGCATCCAGTCCTTGGTGACCTTCAGGTGCCGGTTCAGCTCCTTCTCGACCACTTCCTCCAAGGCGTACAGCAGCCGCGCGTCGGTCCAGTTGGCGGACGGGCTGCCGAGGTGAGGGGAAGTGATCGTCACAGGTACTCCAGGGGGGACGCGGTGAGAACAGGGGGAGTGCCGGCGAGCGGCGCCGGGAACTTACGGAATCGTAGGCTACGAAGCCGTAGGTTACGAGACCGTAGGTTAAGCCCGCTGTAAAGATCCCTGATCAGCGATGTTCCCTGCACATGACAAGCTACCCCGTGAGTCCCAGGTCCGGGGCCGATCGGGTGAGGCGATCACCCGGTCAGGCGTAGAGGTCCCGGAGCCGGACCGAGAGGCACGTCACACACCCTTCGAGCTTCTCGAACTCGCTGATGTCGACCAGGACCGGCTCGAAGCCGAGATCGGTGAGCAGGTCCGCCGTCTTCGGCGCGCTCGCCGCCATCAGCAGCTTGGGGCCGCCGAGGAGCACCACATGGGAGCCCGCCTCCTCGGGGACGGACAGGAAGCGCGGGAAGAGCGAGGGGCGGTCGACCTTGGGGATGTGCCCGATGACGGTCCCGTCGGGCAGCGCCGTGACCGCCGACTTCAGATGCAGCACCTTGCTCACCGGGACGGCCACCACGCGCGCGCCGAGCGGCTCGAAGGCGGCCCGCAACTGCTGGACGCCGGCCGCGTTGGTGCGCCCGCCCCGGCCCACGTAGATCGTGTCGCCGACCTTCAGGACGTCGCCGCCGTCCAGGGTGCCCGGCTCCCAGATCCAGTTCACCGAGCAGCCGAGGCGCGCCACGGCCTCCTCGACGCCAATGGTCTCCTCGCGGCGCGACTCGGCGCCGGAGCGCGCGATCAGGGCGACGTTCTTGTACATGACCACGGTGTCCTCGACGAACACCGAGTCCGGGCAGTCGTCCTCCGGGTCCACCTCGACGGTCTCCCACCCGTGCGCCCGCAGGGCCTCGACGTAGGCCTCCCACTGCTCGGCCGCGAGATCGACGTCGACCTTCTCCCGCTCGACATGCGTCACCAGGCCTTCGGCGAGGCGCGGGCTGGGGCGGCGGACGAGGGCCTTCTTGCTGGGCACGAGGAACTCCGTATCGGCGGGACGGTGGCGGCGCCCGCGCGGGGCACCGGTCAGCCATCATGCAACCCGCGTCCGTGTCGACAAAACCCTCGTGGTCAGGCTGTGGCCCTCCTGAGACGCATCACACCTCACCCGTTCCGACGGGCGACACGCGCGCGTGCCGCTTCATGGGCCTCCCGCAGCAGCCGTACGACGGTCCCCGTCGTCCGCTCGCCGGGGACGACGACGCAGATCCAGCCGAGGGCGCCGTACACCGGGTGCGGCAGGACGCGGTCCGCCTCCGCGAGGTCGTAGGGGGCGACGAGGTCGCCGGTGAGCCTCCGCAACGCCGTACGGCCCACATGGACGTTGACGCGCCACCGGCCCGGGGCGTCGAGGGCGGAGTCGGTGTCGCCGGGGTGGTCCTTGGTGACGATCGTCCCGTACGGCTGGGTGGTGCGGGGCAGCACGCCGTCGGGGGCGTAGTAGAAGAACGCGTCGCCCCACGCGATCTCCGGAAAGTCTCCACCGGGCTCCGGGGCGACCACCAGCGCCCCCTCGAAGCCGCGCACGGTCGTGATGATCTGCTCCATACTCATGGTTCGAGCATCACCTTCAAGTGCTGATGTGGGGTTGGCCGGATGCGGACCGTCGATGTCGCCGAGGAGACCGGGTACTCGGTGCAGCAGGTGCGCGACCTGGAGCGGCTCGGGGTGATTCCGCCGGCGGCCCGGTCGGACAACGGCTACCGCTCCTATACGACCGTCCATGTGCACGCCCTGCGCGCCTACCGGGGGCTCGCGGGCGCCCTCGGCCCCGTCGAGGCACGCCGACTGCTCACCGCACTGCGGGCGGGGACGCTCACGGAGGCGGCCGCCGCGGTCGACGAGGCGCACGCGCGGCTCGCGCGGGAGCGGGCGGAGGTGCTGCGGGCCCAGGGGGCGCTCCGGGCGATCCAGGACGAGGAGACCGGGCCGGACGGCGACTCCATGACGATCACCGAACTCGCGGAGGCGCTCGGGGTACGGTCCTCCACGCTGCGGTTCTGGGAGCAGGAAGGGCTGGTCGAACCCGAGCGCGTCACGACGCTACGGGCCCGTCGCTACGGTCCCGCCGCCGTCGGGGCGGCCCGGATCGTCACCGCGCTGCGGGCCGGCGGCTACGGCGTCCCGGCCGTCCGCGAGATCATGGGCACCCTGGACGGCCGCGACGGCCTGGAGGAGACCCGGCGCCTCCTCGGGGACCGCCTCGACCGCATCGCCGCCCGAAGCGTGGCGCTGCTCCGGGCGGGCGCGGATCTGGCGGAGGTCGTCACCGCCGTACGGGAGTCGGCCGTACAGGAGACGGCCGTACCGGAAGTCGCTACGCCGGGTGCTCCACCTCCTCCGGCGTGATCTCCCGCAGCTCCCCGTCCAGCAGCAGCCAGCGGGTGATGCCGATCGACTCCAGGAACGGCACGTCGTGGCTGGCCACGATCAGCGCCCCCTCGTAGGACTCCAGTGCCGTGGTCAGCTGGCGCACGCTCGCCATGTCGAGGTTGTTCGTCGGCTCGTCGAGCATGAGCAGCTGGGGTGCCGGTTCGGCCAGCATCAGCGCGGCCAGTGCCGCCCGGAAGCGCTCGCCGCCGGAGAGCGTCGCCGCCCGCTGGTCGGCGCGGGCACCCCGGAACAGGAAGCGGGCGAGACGGGCCCGCACCCGGTTGTTGGTGGCACCCGGCGCGAACCGGGCCACGTTCTCGGCGACGGTCAGCTCGCCGTCGAGCACGTCGAGACGCTGCGGCAGGAACCGCAGCGGCACATGGGCCTTCGACTCGCCCGACACCGGCTCCAGTTCCCCGGCTACCGTCCGCAGCAGCGTCGTCTTGCCCGCGCCGTTGCGCCCGATCAACGCCACCCGCTCCGGGCCCCGCAGGTCGAAACCGCCCTTCACCCGCGCGCCGTAGGCGAGTTCGAGGTCCAGCAGCGTGAGGACCGTACGGCCCGGCGGTACCGCCGTGTACGGCAGGTCGACGCGGATCTCGTCGTCGTCCCGGACCGCCTCCACCGCCTCGTCGAGGCGTTCCTTCGCCTCCGAGAGCCGCTCCTCGTGCATGATGCGGTGCTTGCCCGCGGACTCCTGCGCCGCGCGCTTGCGCGCCCCCATGACGATCTTCGGCTCGCGCTTCTGCTCGAACATCTTCTGGCCGTACCGCTTGCGGCGGGCCAACTTCATCTGAGCGTCGGCCAGTTCGCGTTTCTGCTTGCGGACGTCGGACTCGGCGACCCGCACCATCCGCTCCGCCGCCTCCTGTTCGACGGAGAGCGCCTCCTCGTAGGCGGAGAAGTTGCCGCCGTACCAGGTGACCTCACCGGAGCGCAGGTCGGCGATCTGGTCGACCAGGTCGAGGAGTTCGCGGTCGTGGCTGACCACGACCATGACGCCGGGCCAGGTCGAGACGGCCGTGTACAGGCGCCTGCGGGCGTACAGGTCAAGGTTGTTGGTCGGTTCGTCGAGGAGCAGGACGTCCGGCCGGCGCAGCAGCAGCGCGGCCAGCCGCAGCAGTACCGACTCGCCGCCCGAGACCTCGCCGGTGGTGCGGTCCAACCCGATGTGGCCGAGGCCGAGTTCGCCGAGGGTGGCGAGGGCGCGTTCCTCGACGTCCCAGTCGTCGCCGACGGTCTCGAAGTGCTCCTCGGACACGTCGCCCGCCTCGATGGCGTGCAGGGCGGTGCGCCGCGCGGCGATGCCGAGGGCCTCGTCGACCCTCAACCGGGTGTCCAGCGTGACGTTCTGCGGGAGGTAGCCGACCTCGCCGGCCACCCGGACGGTGCCGTCGGCCGGGGCGAGTTCGCCGGCGATCAGCTTCAACAGGGTTGATTTCCCCGATCCGTTGACGCCGACGAGCCCGGTGCGGCCGGTGCCGAAGGTGACGTCGAGGCCCTCGAAGACGGGGCTGCCGTCGGGCCAGGAGAAGGCGAGGGAGGTGCAGGAAATGGCTGTAGGCATGTGTGCCTCCGCGGTTGCTCGATGCGATCAGGGGCAAACGCGTATCGAGACACCTGTGACCCAGGAGGCGAGAGGAGGCCCAGGGCACGAAAATGGCCCTGTCCGTCGGGACGGCTCGGCTGCCGAGGTCACACTCGGTGCACCCCACCTGGGGTGACACGGTGTCTCAGGACCTCAGACGAGCAACGTCCTACTCCGATCGACGACAACAGAACCGTTGTACAACGTAGGAGGCGGCCCTCGGGGCTGTCAACGCATTAACGCCCCTAGGAGGCCCTGTGCGCGGCCCTGTACCCCACGGCTCGCTCTCCCTGCCCGCCCGGCTCGCCCTGCTGAGCCGGGACGGTGACGGGGCGGAGATTCCCGGGACCGCCCAGGTGGTCCGGGCGGGCGCCCTCGTGGAGTTGGCCGTCCGCGGACTGCTCGTCGACGAGGACGGCATCGCGACACCGGCCGACATGGACTCCGACTCCGGCGACCCCGTCCTGGACGGGCTCCTGGAACTCGTACGGGAGTCCGGGCCGCACGGGTGGCGGACCTGGGTGACGCTGCACTCCCGGGTCACGCGGGACGTCGTACGAGAGCAACTGGCCGCCGCGGGATATCTGCGGGGCCGCAGGAAGTGGACGCTCGGGATCTTCCCCTCGGTCGCGTACGAGTCGGCGGCTCCCGGCGAGGCGGCGGCGCTCCGGCTCCGGCAGGACGTACGGGGAATCCTGGACGGGCGGGTGCCGGCCGAGGAGGTCTCCGAGCGGGACGTGGCGACGACCGTCCTGGCGGCCGCGGCCGGTCTGAGCGCGCTGTCGCCTTCTGACGGCCCCGAGGACATGGCTCGCGTCGAGGACCTGATCGAACGCGGCGGTGAGGTGGCTCCTGTCCTGCGGGAGGTCGCCCATGAGGTGCGGGCGACGGTGGGCGGGAGGGCGTCGGCCGCGGCTGGCACCATGCCCCGGTGAGCTATTTCTCGTATTTCAGGATCGGTCCTGATGACGACTGGCAGCGGCCGCCGGAGCCCCAGCGCGCCGAGCCCGGTCAGTGGCCGAAGCTGGAGGCCGCCCTCGCGGTGGTCAACAGGGACGTGACGGCGACCCTGCCGGGTCAGGACCCGCTGGTACTGATGGTCGACGAGGGCCGGGTCCATGTGGCGATGCCCGACGGCCGCTGGCAGGGCAACCCGGTGAACGCGCAGGCCCCGGAGGAGGGCGACCCGCTGGAACCGGACGATCCGGACACGGTCCTGACCGTGGTCGCCGATGCGGCGCAGGAGACCGTCGTGGAGTTGCTCTGGCAGGTCTGGCCGGTCTGCCGGGAACACCGGATCGGCATGCACCCGCGGCCCCCGGGGACCACCGACGACTGGTACGAGGACGCGAAGCACGAGGCCGGCCCACCGGTGTGGTGGTGCCGGGGCAGTCGGGACGGCAATGGCCACGACGTCTGCCCGGTGGGCGAGTTGGCCGGCACCCTGCCGGGAAAGGAGCGGCGCGCACTACGGCGCGACCGGCGCCGGTAGTCGCCCGGACGCGAGCCCACGTCCACGTCGGATTCCTGCCAGCCCCGCCCGTCGTCGGCTGCTTGGCTGGGCCGCATGACGCACTACGACACCCTGCGGGAAGCCGCCGTCGCCTTCCGCGCCCTGCACGTCCCCGGGACCCCGCTCGTCCTGCCCAACGCCTGGGACGTCCCCAGCGCCCGCCTCGTCGAGGACGCCGGTGCCGCCGCGGTCGCGACGACCAGCGCCGGGCTCTCCTGGGCGCTGGGGGTGGCGGACGGGGACCGGGCGGAGCGGGAACGGGTGTCGGCGGCCGTGGGGCGGATCGTGGCGGCCGTACGGGTGCCGGTCAGCGCGGACATCGAGACCGGCTACGCGAAGGACGCGGAGGGCGTCGCCGACACCGTCCGCGCGGTGCTCGCCGCGGGCGTGGTGGGCGTGAACATCGAGGACGCGCTCTACGAGGAGGGAGCGGCGCCGCTGCGGTCGGTCGCCGAACAGCGCGAACGCATCGCCGCCGCCCGCGAGGCCGCCGATGCCGAGGGTGTGCCGCTCTTCGTCAACGCCCGTATCGACACGTTCCTGCGCGGTGCCGGCGACATCGACCGCACCCTGGAGCGCGCCGCCGCCTTCCGCGCCGCGGGTGCCGACGGGATCTTCGTCCCCGGGGCCGTCGACCCGGGAACCCTGAAACTCCTCGTCGACGGAGTCGACGCACCGCTGAACGTCCTCGCCGGACCCGGCGCCCCGCCCGTCGCCGAACTCGCCGCGCTCGGAGTGGCACGCGTCAGCACCGGCTCGTCCCTCGCCGAGGCCGCGCACGCCGTGGTCCACCGCGCCGCTCGGGAGCTGCTGGGCACGGGGACGTACGAATCGCTGGAGGGCGGGCTCGCCTACGGCACGCTCAACACCCTGCTGGGCGGGCGTCGTTAAAGCGCGTCCTTAAAGCGCGTCCCGCATCAGCTCGGCCAGGTCGTGGTCCAGGTCGAGCTGGAGGTGCTCCAGACCGACCGGCACCAGGTCGTTGGTCGCCTCCAGGAACCGGCGCACCTCGCTCGACCGGACATGGACGACGGCGGTGCCCTCGGGGGCGTGGAACTCCAGGACGGTGCGGTCGTAGCCGTAGGGCCGCACGCGGACGTCGCCGTGGCCCTGCGGTTCGTGCTGGCCGAGGGTGAGCAGCTCGCGGCTGAAAGTCCAGCAGACCTCGACACCCTCCAGGGTGGCGGGCGCCGGGAAGGTCATCCGGACGGCGAACGGATCGGTCCGGTCGTAGTGCAAGGTGGCGGGAATGCTCGGCATCCGCGGTGCCGCGGCGACGAGACGGGCCTCGACGGGCTGCTCAATGACGGTGGACAACGCCTTGCTCCCTTGTGACGGCGGATGTGACGGCGGACGGGACGTCCGGGGATGAGGCCGGGCACTGACAGAGACGTCGGAACGACCCGATCCGTGCACACCTTTTTCGAGTGACCTCCGTCACCGCCGTTCATACACGCGTGTGACGAGATCCACCTCCCGTGCCCCGAAGGGCACTTGGGAATCCCGTGCCACCGACGGCCGTCTGGACGCCGTCCGGCCGGGCGGCTAACTTCGCCCGCCATGAGGCGCTCGGGGAACACGCGACGAACGAGACGGACGATGCGCACGATGGCCGCGGGGGCGGTCTGCGCCGCGGCGCTGGCCGCCCTGACCGCCGTACCGGCCGAGGCGCACGCGCGCGACGGCCGTGCACCGCACTGGGAACTCAAGAACACCGGCACCAATGGCGTACGGTTCCGGGGCCTCGCGGCGGTCAGCAGGGACACCGCCTGGCTCGCCGGCACCCAGGGCACCGTGCTGCGCACCACCGACGGTGGCAAGAGCTGGCGAAACGTCTCGCCGCCCGGCGCCGTCGATCTCCAGTTCCGCGATGTCGAGGCCTTCGACGCGCGCCGGGCCGTGGTGCTGGCCATCGGCGAGGGCGAGGCGTCCCGGGTGTACCGCACCGAGGACGGCGGGGCGACCTGGACCGAGTCCTTCCGCAACACCGACGCGAAGGCCTTCTACGACTGCCTCACCTTCTTCGACACCCGCCACGGCCTCGCCATGAGCGACCCGGTGGACGGGAGGTTCCGCATCCTGTCCACCGCCGACGGCGGCCGCTCCTGGAAGGTGCTGCCGGACCAGGGCATGCCGGCCGCGCTCGACGGCGAGGCGGGCTTCGCGGCGAGCGGGCAGTGCCTGGTCTCCGCCGGTCCCAGGGACGTCTGGCTGGCCACCGGCGGCGGCGCACGCGCGCGTGTACTGCACTCCGCGGACCGCGGGCTGACCTGGACGGCCTCCGACACGCCGATCCCGGCGGGCGCGCCCGCCAAGGGCGTCTTCGCCCTCGCCTTCCGCGACCGCGCGCACGGGCTCGCGGTCGGCGGCGACTACAACCCCGACCAGGCGTCCCCGCAGGCGGGCGCCCGCTTCACCTTCAGCCAGTCCGGCACCCCTCGCGCCGCACCGGCGATGCCGATCTGCTCGGTCATCC
>NZ_JBEYVC010000079.1:0-44604 GCF_040643855.1 Streptomyces sp. NPDC047072
AGGCGACCGTGGTGGGTGCGCCGCCGTGGCACCGGTTCAACCCCCACCCCGGCGCTTCTCCCGCCCTCTCCGGCTAGGCTCAAGCGCGGACGACCTTGATCGGGCGGTCGGACGGACGTTCGGACGGGAGGCCGGGATGACGGCGGCGCCGGGGCGCAGGAGCAGTACCTTCACGCGGCTGCTGCGGCACGGTTTCACCGATCCGTCCGCCGCCGAGCGGCTCCTGGAGGGGCCGGAGTTGACCGCCGTACGCAACGATCCCGTGCTGCTGGAGGCACTCGGCGCCACCGCCGACCCCGACCTCGCGCTGCACGGTCTCGTACGGCTCCTGGAGGCACAGGCCGACCGGGAGCTGCTGGACACGGTGATAGCGGCGAAGCCGCTGCGTGACCGCCTCCTCGGCGTACTCGGCGCCTCCGCCGCGCTCGCCGACCACCTGGCCCGGCACGCCGGCGACTGGCACGCCCTCGTCACCTACGAACCGCGCGACCTGCACCCCGGCGTCGAGGAGTTCGAGCGCGGGCTCGCCGAGGCCACCGACCCCGTCTCCCTGCGCGTCGCCTACCGCCGCTGTCTGCTGTCCATCGCCGCCCGTGACGTGTGCGGCACCACCGACCTCGCCGAGACCGCCGCCGAACTCGCCGACCTCGCCACCGCGACTCTGCGCGCCGCGCTGGCCATAGCGCGCGCGGCCGCCCCCGAGGACGCCGCGCTGTGCCGGCTCGCGGTGATCGCGATGGGCAAGTGCGGTGGCCACGAGCTGAATTACGTCTCCGACGTCGATGTCATCTTCGTCGGCGAGGCCGTCGACGGCGCCGACGAGGGCAAGGCCCTGCGCTCCGCCACCAAGCTCGCCTCGCACATGATGCGGATCTGTTCCGAGACGACCGTCGAGGGGTCCATCTGGCCCGTCGACGCCAATCTGCGGCCCGAGGGGCGCAACGGCCCGCTCGTGCGGACCCTCTCCTCGCACCGTGCCTACTACCAACGCTGGGCCAAGACCTGGGAGTTCCAGGCCCTCCTCAAGGCCCGCCCGGTCGCCGGAGACCTCGGCCTCGGCGAGGAGTACGTCGAGGCCCTCGAACCCCTGGTGTGGAAGGCCGCCGAGCGCGAGAACTTCGTCCCGGACGTGCAGAAGATGCGCCGCCGGGTCGTCGAGAACATCCCCGCCGCCGAGATCGACCGCCAGCTCAAGCTCGGCCCGGGCGGCCTCAGGGACGTCGAATTCGCCGTCCAGCTCCTGCAGTTGGTGCACGGCCGCACCGACGCCTCGCTGCGCAGCGGCACCACCCTCGACGCCCTCCAGGCCCTCGCCGCCGGCGGCTACATCGGCCGCGCCGACGCCGCCCAGCTCGACGACGCCTACCGCTTCCTGCGCTCCATGGAGCACCGCATCCAGCTGTACCGGCTGCGCCGGACCCACCTGGTCCCCGAGGACGAGGCAGACCTGCGCCGCCTCGGCCGCTCGCTCGGCCTGCGCACCGATCCGGTGGCCGAGCTGAACCGCGAGTGGAAACGGCACGCCTCCGTCGTACGACGGCTGCACGAGAAGCTCTTCTACCGGCCGCTGCTGGACGCCGTGGCCCAACTCGGCCTCGGCGAGGCCCGGTTGAGCCCCGAGGCGGCGCGGGAGCGGATGGTCGCGCTCGGGTACGCCGACCCGGCCGCGGCCCTGCGCCACCTGGAGGCGCTCGCCTCCGGAGTCACCCGCAAGGCCGCCATCCAGCGAACTCTCCTTCCGGTCCTGCTGGGTTGGTTCGCCGACTCCGCCGACCCGGACGCCGGACTGCTCAACTTCCGCAAGGTCTCGGACGCGTTGGGCAAGACGCCCTGGTATCTGCGGCTGCTGAGGGATGAGGGTGCCGCCGCCGAGAACCTCGCGCGGGTCCTGTCCGCCGGGCGCCTCGCTCCCGACCTCCTCATGCGTGCGCCGGAGGCGGTCGCGCTGCTCGGGGACGGCGACGGCGGCGGCCTCGAACCCCGCGGCCGGGACAGCCTGGAGCAGGAGATCCTCGCCGCGGTCGGCCGCGCGGATGGCGCGCAGCAGGCGGTCACCGCGGCCCGCGGAGTCCGCCGCCGCGAACTCTTCCGTACGGCCGCCGCGGACATCGTCGGCTCCTACGGCACCGAGACGCAGCCCGCCGAGACCGACCAGGGCGCGCTGATGGACCGGGTCGGCGGGGCCGTCTCCGACCTGACCGCGGCGACCCTCGCCGGCACGTTGCGCGCGGTCGTGCGCGACGGCTGGGGGGACACCCTGCCCACCCGGTTCGCCGTCATCGGCATGGGCCGCTTCGGCGGTCACGAACTCGGCTACGGCTCCGACGCGGACGTCCTGTTCGTCCACGAGCCGCGTGAGGGCGTGGGCGAGCGGGAGGCGTCCGAGGCCGCCAACAAGGTCGTCTCCGAGATGCGGCGGCTGCTTCAGATCCCGAGCGCGGATCCGCCGCTGCTGATCGACGCGGGCCTCCGGCCGGAGGGCAAGTCGGGGCCGCTGGTACGGACGTTGACGTCGTATGCGGCCTATTACCGCCGGTGGTCGCTGGTGTGGGAGGCACAGGCGCTGCTGCGGGCCGAACCGGTCGCGGGGGACGGGGAGTTGGGGCGGCGGTTCATCGAGCTGATCGACCCCCTGCGGTATCCGGCGGCGGGGCTGGGCGAGGACGCGGTGCGCGAGATCCGGCGGCTGAAGGCCCGTATGGAGTCGGAGCGGTTGCCACGCGGCGCGGACCCGAAGCTGCACACGAAGCTGGGGCCCGGGGGGTTGTCCGACGTCGAGTGGACGGTGCAGCTGCTCCAGATGCGGCACGGGGCGGAGGAACCGGGGCTGCGGACGACACGTACACGGGCGGCGCTCTCGGCCGCGCAGGGCGCAGGGCTCCTTTCGGAGGAGAACGCCGAAATCCTCGACGAGGCCTGGGTGTTGGCGACGCGGGTGCGTAACGCCGTGATGCTGGTGCGGGGGCGGGCCGGGGACACGTTCCCGTCCGAGACCCGTGAACTCGCCGCCGTAGGACGGTACTTGGGGTACGAGGCCGGGCATGTGGGGGACATGTTGGACGACTATCGGCGTACGGCTCGGCGGGCTCGGAATGTTGTGCAGGAGTTGTTCTACGGGGTGTAGAGCTTTGACTTTGCCTGCGGGGCGGTGGGGGCTGGTCGCGCCCCGCGGCGGAGCCGCAAATGGATACAGCCCCGCGCCCCTGAGTGGGTTAGCGCCACGCCGGCCAAGACGATCGCCATGCCTGCGAGGACCCTCAGTCCCACTCGCTCGTTCAGGATCAGAGCTCCCAAAGCGACTGACACAACCGGCAGCAGGTAGCCGACCGTTGACGCTGTCGTCGGGCCCTCGTCTGCTATCAGGCGGTAGTTGAGGTAGAAGGTCACGCCCGTGCCGAGCACGCCGAGGGCCGTGACCGCGCCCAGCGCCACGAGGTCGGTCTCCACGGGACCCGCCGCGGGGAGGGACAGGGTCGTCCAGCCCGTCGCCATCAACATCTGCGCCGCCGAGACGGCGATCGGCGCGCCCGCGTCCGTGAGGTGGCGGGCCATGTACGCGAACGCCACCGCATAGCTCGCCGCCGCTCCCAGCAGGGCGAGCGCGGCCCAGGTCAGCAGGCCCGAGCGGTGCCACGGTGCGAAGATCAGGAGCGTGCCGGCGAAGCCGAGGAACAGGCCCGCGAGGCGCGGCGGGCGCAGGCCCCGTTCGGTGCCGAGGAGGACGCCGATCAGCAAGGACCACAGGGGAGTCGTGGCGTTCAGGACGCCCGCGATCCCGGAGTCGACGCTCTGCTCGCCCACCGCGAACAGGGCGAACGGGATCGCGTTGCAGAACAGCGCGGCCACGGCCAGGTGGCCCCAGGTCCGACGGGAGCGAGGCAGACGCTGCCCGGCGGCGCGGGCCAGGACGAGCAGGGTCGCCGTCCCCAACGCGCAACGGGCGATCGTGATGTGCGCGGGGGAGAGGCCGTGGTCGAGGGCGAGCTTGATCCAGAGGAAGCCGGAACCCCAGAGAAGGGCGAGGGCGGCCATGCGGAGAGTGGAGGCGAGCGGCATGTCCTTCACGGTCCCTGGATCAACCGATCAGGACAAGTGAAAAGTTCCACAGGCATCGTTAAGCTGGAGTACATGCTTGATGTGCGACGCATGCAGATGCTGGCGGCGGTGGTCGACTGCGGTTCCGTGACGGCGGCCGCGGCCCGCCTCGGGTACACGCCCTCCGCGGTCAGCCAGCAGGTGGCCGCGCTGGAGAAGGAGACCGGGACCGACCTGCTGGAGCGGGTGGGCCGGGGCGTGCGCCCCACGGCGGCCGGTCTGCTGCTGACCCGGCACGCGGAGGCGATCGCCCGCGAGGTCGCCGAGGCGGAGACCGCGCTGGCCGACCTGCTGGCCGGACGCACCGGACGGCTCTCGGTCCGCTACTTCGCCACCGCCGGAGCCGCGCTGGTCGCCCCGGCCGTGGCCCGACTGCGTGCCGAGCACCCCGGTGTTCAGGTCGAGTTGAGGCTGGCCGACCCCGACCCGCTGCCGGACGTCCGGGAGGGCCGGGCGGATCTGGCGCTCGTCGTGGGCCCGGTCGAGCACGACGGCGTCCGGCTGCTGCACCTGCTCGACGACCCGTACCTCGCCGTCCTGCCCAAGGGCCACCCCCTGGCGGCGCGGCGGATGCTGAGGCTGACCGATCTGGCGGACGAGCCCTGGGTCGGCAGCGAGTGGCCGGGCCCCTGCCTGGACGCCCAGCTCACGGCGTGCGAGGCGGCGGGCTTCAGGCCCCGCTTCGTCGTCGACAGCGAGGACTACGTCACCGCGCAGGGGTTCGTGGCGGCGGGCCTGGGCGTGAGCCTGATCCCCCGGCTGGGGCTCGGCGGACGCCACCCCGAGGTGGTCGTACGTCCGGTCAGGAGCCCGGAACCGACCCGCGCGATCCACGCCGCCGTACGGGAGACCGCACCGCCGCAGCCCGCCCTGCGCGCGTTCGTCGAGGCGCTGCGCGAGGCTGCCGCGGGCTGAAGTCCCGCAGGGTCAGCGGCGCACCAGCGTCGCGTGGGTGACGGCCGACGAACCGACCAGTTCGGACACCCGGTAGCCGTCGTTTCCGTCGCCCAGGTCGTCGAGCAGCCGCTCCCCGCGCCCGATGAGCATCGGCGCGATCACCAGGTGGAGTTCGTCGATCAGCCGGGCCCGCAGATACTGCCGGATGACCGCCGCGCCCCCGCCGATCCGGACGTCCTTTCCGCCCGCGGCCTCGAAAGCGCGCTCCAGCACCGTCTCCACCGGCTCGTCAGTGAAGCGGAAGGTCGTTCCGCCGGCCATCTCCAGCGGCGGGCGCGGATGGTGGGTGTGCACGAAGACGTCGTGGTGGTAGGGCGGGTTCTCGCCCCACCAGCCCTTCCATGACTCGTCCTGCCAGGGCCCGCGCTGCGGCCCGAACATGTTCCGTCCCATGATCGTGGCGCCGATGTTCCGGTCGCCGCGGACGAAGTACTCGACGTCGGTCCCGGTCTTCCCGGCGGCGGCGTCCTGCGACGCGGAGACGAACCAGCTGTGCAGCTCGTCGCCCCAGCCGACGCCGTCCCCGAACGGGGCGTCCAGCCGCTGGTTCTCACCGGCCACGAAGCCGTCGAGGGAGATCGTCACATTGTGCACGCGGACCTTGGGCATGGCCTTCACCTCTCGCGCGGATGGCCTTCTGTCACCCTCGCGTCGAACACGGCCCGCCCGGATCGACATACCCGCGCGAAATTCTTCCGGATCCCCGAATCCGAGGTCTCCGGCACCACCTTCGGCAGCTCGTACGGCAGCGCGCCGTACCAGAGCCGTGCCACCGTGAAGCCGAACGCCAGGCAGAGCATGCCGCCCACCGCGTCGAGCCAGAAGTGGTTGGCGGTGGAGACGATCACCAGCAGGGTCGCCGCCGGGTAGAGCAGGCCCAGGACGCGCACCCACGGCACCTTGGCCAGCGCGAAGATCGTCAGGCCGCACCACAGGGACCAGCCGATGTGCATGGACGGCATCGCGGCGTACTGGTTGGACATGTTCTTCAGATCGCCGGAGGCCATCGAGCCCCACGTCTGGTGGACCATGACCGTGTCGACGAAGTGCCCGCCGTTCATCAGCCGCGGGGGCGCCAGCGGATACAGGTAGTAACCGACCAGGGCCACGCCCGTCGTCGCGAAGAGCACCAGACGCGTCGCCGCGTAACGGCCCGGGTGGCTGCGGAAGAGCCACACCAGTACGCCCAGCGTCACGATGAAGTGCAGGGTCGCGTAGTAGTAGTTCATCCCGACGATGAGCCAAGTCACGGAGTTGACCGCGTGGTTGACGGACTCCTCGACGGCGATCCCGAGATGGTGCTCCATCCGCCAGATCCAGTCGGCGTTGCGCAGCGCCTGACCGCGCTGCTCCGGCACCGCGTTGCGGATCAGCGAGTACGTCCAGTAACTCACCGCGATCAGCAGGATCTCGAACCAGAGGCGGGGCCGGCGCGGAGTGCGCAGTCGGCGGAGCAGGCCGGGCCGGGTGGAGGCCGTGCCGGAGCCGGGAAGGGCCACGTTCTCGCGGTCTTCCAGACTGGTGGTCACGGTCGGGTCACCCATAGACACAAAGTCTGCCAGAGAAGCCTTGACCCCCCGATCATCCCAAGGTCTGGTTCGACCCGCATGTCCTACGGCGGGCGGACCGTCCCGTTCTCCTCCCCACGGACGAGCGGGCCCCCTACTGGAGGCGGGCCGGCGCCGAGGCCGTCGACCCCCGCACCACCAGTTCCGGCATGAACACGAACTCGCTGTGCGGGGCGGGCGTCCCGCCGATCTCCTCCAGCAACGTCCGTACCGCCGCCTGCCCCATGGCCGGGACCGGCTTGCGGATCGTCGTCAACGGCGGGTCGGTGAAGGCGATCAGCGGGGAGTCGTCGAAGCCCACCACCGAGATGTCCCGCGGCACTTCGAGGCCGCGCTGCCGGGCCGCTCGTATCGCGCCGAGCGCCATCATGTCGCTCGCGCACACCACCGCCGTACAGTCCCGGTCGATCAGTGCGGTGGCCGCCGCCTGACCACCCTCAAGGGTGTACAGGGAGTGCTGCACCAGCTCTTCCTCGACCGTGGGCGCGGGCAGGCCCAGCTGGTCCTGCACGGCCCGTACGAACCCCTCGATCTTCCGCTGCACCGGCACGAACCGCTTGGGGCCGAGCGCGAGCCCGATCCGGGTGTGCCCCAGCGACACCAGGTGCGTGACCGCGAGGGTCATCGCCGCGCGGTCGTCGGGGGAGATGAAAGGTGCCTGCACCTTGGGGGAGAAGCCGTCGACGAGCACATACGGCACACCCTGGGCGCGCAGCCGGTCGTAGCGCTCCATGTCGGCCGTGGTGTCGGCGTGCAGTCCGGAGACGTAGATGATGCCGGCGACCCCCCGGTCCACCAGCATCTCCGTCAGCTCGTCCTCGGTGGAACCGCCCGGGGTCTGGGTGGCCAGTACCGGGGTGTAGCCCTGGCGGGTCAGCGCCTGGCCGATCACCTGGGCCAGCGCCGGGAAGATCGGGTTCTCCAGTTCGGGGGTGATCAGGCCCACCAGGCCCTCGCTGCGCTGGCGCAGCCGGACCGGGCGCTCGTAGCCCAGTACGTCGAGGGCGGCGAGCACGGACTGGCGGGTGGTGGCGGCGACGCCCGGCTTCCCGTTGAGGACGCGGCTGACGGTCGCTTCGCTCACCCCCGCCTGAGCAGCGATGTCGGCTAGCCGTGTGGTCACGGCACCGGACTGTACCGGCCGTATCGTCATCGCGGTCCCTCTGTTCTGGTCGGGGAGTGGGATGGCAAGAGCTTGCAGAGTCTTGCACAGCCGCTCCGATACGGCCTCATCCCTGTAAACAAGCGTCTCACGGGGGTTGCCCAGAGGTCACGCGCGGATAACTTCACGACCTTCTTGCAGTTTTTTGCTGCAAGGTCTTTCGTACGGCTTACAACGCTGTTACGTTCGGCCACGCCCGGCGGAGACGGCGGAACGGGACTCCCTCCGCACCAAACGGGCGCTCACCCTCAAGGAGATCTCATGCGGCGTGGCATAGCGGCCACCGCGCTGGTGGCGTCCTTCGCCCTCGCGGCGACGGCCTGCGGCGGAAGCGACAGCGGCGACAAGGCCGACGGTCCGACCACCATCACCTGGTGGGACACCTCCAACGCCACCAATGAGGCGCCGACGTACCAGGCCCTGATCAAGGAGTTCGAGGCCGCCAACAAGGACGTCAAGGTCAAGTACGTCAACGTCCCCTTCAGCCAGGCGCAGAACAAGTTCGACACCGCCGCCGGCGCGTCCGGCGCCCCCGACGTGCTGCGCTCCGACGTCGGCTGGACCCCCGCCTTCGCCAAGAAGGGCTACTTCCTGCCCCTCGACGGCACCGAGGCCCTCGCCGACCAGGCCAAGTTCCAGCCGAACCTGATCGAGCAGGCCAAGTACGACGGCAAGACCTACGGTGTCCCCTTCGTCACCGACACCCTCGCCCTCGTCTACAACAAGCAGCTCTTCGCGAAGGCCGGCGTGGAGGCCCCCAAGACCTGGGACGACCTGAAGAAGGCCGCCGCCACCATCAAGGACAAGACCGGCGTCGACGGCTACTGGGGCTCCACCCAGGCCTACTACGCCCAGACCTTCCTCTACGGCGAGGGCACCGACACCGTCGACGTCGCCGCCAAGAAGATCACCGTCGACTCCGCCGCCGCCAAGAAGGGCTACGGCACCTGGCTGAGCCTCTTCTCCGGCAAGGGCCTGCACAAGGCCGACACCACCGCCGACGCCTACGCCCACATCCAGGACGCGTTCGTCAACGGCAAGGTCGCCGCGATCATCCAGGGCCCGTGGGAGATCACCAACTTCTACAAGGGCTCCGCCTTCACGGACAAGTCCAACCTCGGCATCGCCACCGTCCCGGCCGGCTCCACCGGCAAGGCGGGCGCCCCGACCGGTGGCCACAACCTCTCCGTCTACGCCGGCTCGGACGCCGCCCACCAGAAGGCGGCCGAGAAGTTCGTCGGCTTCATGACCTCCGCCAAGGCACAGACCGAGATCGCCCTGAAGAACTCGACGCTGCCCACGCGTGACGACGCCTACACCGCCGAGGTCAAGGCCGACCCGGGCATCGCCGGCTACCAGACGGTCCTCGCCTCCGCGCAGCCCCGCCCGGCCCTGCCCGAGTACAGCTCCCTGCTGACCCCGCTGGACACCGAGCTGCTGAAGATCGCCGGCGGCAAGGAGTCCCTGGACAAGGGTCTGAGCAACGCCGAGGTCGCCATCGCCAAGCTGGTGCCGGACTTCAGCAAGTGAGCCCGGACGGCCGCCGGATCCCCGTACCCGGGGGAGGGATCCGGCGGCCGCCGGTCTGTGAGCCGTACTCCCTGATCTTCCAGAAGGTGTCTCATGACAGTCGCCATCGACCGCGCGACCGGCAGACGGAGCGGTGACCGCGGGTCCCGCCCCGGGCTCGGCCGGCGTCTGAAGCACGGCTACCAACGGCACTGGTACGCCTACGCGATGATCGCCCCGGTGGCGGTCGTCCTCGGCGTCCTCGTGCTCTACCCCCTGGCTTACGGCTTCTACCTCACCCTCACCGACGCCAACAGCCTCAACACCGCGCGCACGATCGGCGTCAACCACATCGACGCCACCTACAAGTTCATCGGCTTCCACAACTACGCCGACATCCTGTGGGGCGACACCGCCTACGACCGCTTCTGGTCCCACTTCATCTGGACGATCGTCTGGACGGCCCTGTGCGTCGCCCTCCACTACTGCATCGGGCTCGGCCTCGCCCTGCTGCTCGACCAGAAGCTGCGCGGCCGCACCCTGTACCGGCTGATCCTCGTCCTGCCGTGGGCCGTCCCCACCTTCGTCACCGTCTTCGGCTGGCGGTTCATGCTCGCCGACGGCGGTGTCATCAACTCCGCCCTGGACGCGCTCCACTTGCCCAGTCCGGCCTGGCTGGAGGACACCTTCTGGCAGCGCGCCGCCGCCATCATGGTCAACACCTGGTGCGGGGTGCCGTTCATGATGGTCTCGCTGCTCGGCGGCCTCCAGTCCATCGACACCTCGCTCTACGAGGCCGCCGAGATGGACGGCGCGAGCGCCTGGCAGCGCTTCCGCTACGTCACCCTCCCGGGCCTGCGATCGGTCGGCTCCACCGTCGTACTCCTCGGCATCATCTGGACGTTCAACCAGTTCGCCGTGATCTTCCTGCTGTTCGGCAACACCGCGCCCGACGCGCAGATCCTCGTCACCTGGGCGTACTACCTCGGCTTCGGGCAACAGCCGCGTGACTTCGCGCAGTCGGCCGCCTACGGCATGCTGCTGCTGGCCATCCTGATCGTCTTCACCTCCTTCTACCGCCGCTGGCTGAACCGCAATGAGCAGCAGCTCGCGATCTGAGGCAGGAGCCCCCATGAGTACGACCACTGTCGAGACCCCGGCCGCGCTGAGCCCCTCGTCCTCGGAGGGCTCGCGCCGGGTGCGCCGCCGCGGCGAGCAGAGCCTCGCCGGCTCCCTCGTCTCGCACGGCATCCTGATCGTCGCGAGCCTGATCGCGCTCTTCCCGATCGCCTGGCTGATCTTCCTCTCCCTCGGCCCGGACACGGACGACTACCTCCACCCGGGCGGCATCTGGAAGAAGATGACGTTCGACAACTACTCGTTCGTCCTTCGGCACACCGAGTTCTTCAGCTGGCTCAAGAGCTCGCTGATCGTGTCGCTGGGCACGACGGTCATCGGTGTGCTGATCGCCGCGACCACGGGGTACGCCGTCTCCCGCATGCGTTTTCCGGGCTACCGGAAGTTCATGTGGGTGCTGCTGGTCACCCAGATGTTCCCGGTGGCCGTACTCATGGTGCCGATGTACCAGTTGCTCTCGGACCTGAAGCTCGTCGACAGCTATCTTGGTCTCGTCCTCGTGTACTGCACGACCGCGGTGCCGTACTGCGCCTGGCTGCTCAAGGGATACTTCGACACCATCCCCTTCGAGATCGACGAGGCCGGACGCGTCGACGGGCTGACCCCCTTCGGCACGTTCGCGCGGCTGATCCTGCCGCTCGCCAGGCCCGGGCTCGCGGTCGCCGGGTTCTACAGCTTCCTCACCGCGTTCGGCGAGGTCGCGTTCGCCTCGACGTTCATGCTCAGCGACGACAAGTACACCTTCGCCGTGGGCCTCCAGAGCTTCGTCAGCGAACACGACGCGCAGCGCAACCTGATGGCGGCGACGGCGGTGCTGATCGCGATACCGGTGTCGGCGTTCTTCTACCTGGTCCAGAAGAACCTGGTGACGGGGCTGACGGCGGGCGGCACAAAGGGATAACGCAGGCCCCCTTCAGGTCTTTTAGGGGCGCGGGGAACTGCGCGACCAGCCACGACGGAGCCGCACCCGACCCGAGGCGGTCGCGATGTCCATCCGACCCCGCTCTCATCGCGGCCGCCTCGCCATCACCACGTTGTATGTACACCTGACCCCATGACCTCTTTACGCACCAAGGACGCCATGAGCCACCAGCACTCCGCCACCGACCCGGCACCCATCTCCCCCCTCGCCACCGCCGCGCGCAGCGACTGGTGGCGGGACGCCGTGATCTACCAGGTCTACCCCCGCAGCTTCGCCGACAGCAACGGCGACGGCATGGGCGACCTGGAAGGCATCCGCTCCCGACTGCCGTACCTGCGCGACCTCGGCGTGGACGCCGTGTGGCTCAGCCCGTTCTACGCCTCCCCGCAGGCCGACGCCGGCTACGACGTGGCCGACTACCGCGCCGTGGACCCGATGTTCGGCAACCTCCTCGACGCGGACGCGCTGATCCGCGACGCACACGAGCTGAACCTCAGGATCATCGTCGACCTGGTACCCAACCACTCCTCCGACCAGCACGAGTGGTTCAAGCGCGCGCTGGCGGAGGGCCCGGGATCGCCGTGCCGGGACCGCTACCACTTCCGCCCCGGCAAGGGCGAGAACGGCGAACTCCCGCCGAACGACTGGGAGTCGATCTTCGGCGGCCCGGCGTGGACGCGGGTCACCGAGCGGGACGGGACGCCGGGGGAGTGGTACCTCCACCTCTTCGCCCCGGAGCAGCCCGACTTCAACTGGGAACACCCGGCCGTGGGCGACGAGTTCCGCTCGATCCTGCGCTTCTGGCTGGACATGGGCGTCGACGGTTTCCGCATCGACGTGGCGCACGGCATGGTCAAGGCGGCGGGTCTGCCCGACATCGGCGGGGGCGGCGACCAGCTCAAGCTGCTGGGCAACGATGTCATGCCGTTCTTCGACCAGGACGGCGTGCACGACATCTACCGCCAGTGGCGGCTGATCCTCGACGAGTACTCCGGCGAGCGCATCTTCGTCGCCGAAGCCTGGACGCCGACCGTGGAGCGCACGGCGAACTACGTCCGCCCCGACGAACTCCACCAGGCCTTCAACTTCCAGTACCTGAGCGCGGCTTGGGAGGCGACGGAACTGCGCGAGGTCATCGACCGCACGCTGGAGTCGATGCGCCCGGTGGGCGCCCCCGCGACCTGGGTCCTCTCCAACCACGACGTCACCCGCCACGCGACGCGTTTCGCGAACCCGCCCGGCCTCGGCACGCAGATCCGCCTGGCCGGCGACCGGGAGTTGGGCCTACGCCGAGCCCGCGCGGCGACCCTGTTGATGCTGGCCCTGCCCGGCTCGGCGTACGTCTACCAGGGCGAGGAACTGGGCCTCCCGGACGTCGTGGACCTCCCCGACTCGGTGCGCCAGGACCCGGCGTACTTCCGGGGCGCGGGCCAGGACGGCTTCCGCGACGGCTGCCGGGTCCCGATCCCGTGGACGCGGGAGGGATCGTCGTACGGCTTCGGCGCGGGCGGCAGTTGGCTCCCGCAGCCGGCGTCCTGGGCGGACCTGAGCGTGGAGTCCCAGACCGGCGACCCGAGTTCCACCCTGGAGCTCTACCGCACGGCCCTGTCCACCCGCCGCACCCACCCCGACCTGGGCGCGGGCACCTCCGTCGAATGGCTCCGGGCCCCCGAGGGCGTCCTCGCCTTCCGCCGCGGCGACTTCGTCTGCGTCACGAACACCACGGGCGAGTCGATCACGACCCGCACCTACGGCCGCCTCCTCCTGTCCACCGGTGAGGTGGCCGAGACGGACGGCGAGGCCAAGATCCCGTCGGACACCACGACTTGGTGGACGACGGCCTGACGGCCGCGGGAGAGGGCCCACTTCGGTGGGCCCTCTGTCATGGGCGGGCGCGCTCCCGGCGGTCTTCCAGGTACGCGACCACCACCAAAGCCGTCCAGAGGACCCCGAAACCCCCGAAGACCACGGGTCCGACCCAGAGCGCCTTCCATCCGTGACCAGCGACCCCCAGAGGGAACAGCTCGTGCTCGACCGCCAGAGCCGCCCCCGCGCCCAGGAAGTAGTGCCCCATCAGGAGGAATGGGCCGGTTCCGCTGAGCACCAGCCCCCGGAAGTGACCACTGGCCACGACGACCGCGAGGCCCAGGGCGACCCAGCTTCCCTGAAGCCACCACACCTGGTTGAAGAGGCTGAAGAACGGGTCGAGCCGCTCGGTGCGGTCGCCCACCTCGATCCGGACGGTCCGGTCCTGCCAGACGGACAGCCCCAACCGGTCCCCGACGGCGATCTCCCGGTAGGTGTCCGCCGCCACCGAAAGCCACACGGTGCGCCGGTCGTCGCGCACCCGTACCTCGGTCAGAACCTGGTAGTATGGCGCACAGGACTTCGCGCCGTAACTGTCCGTGCTGCAGGACTCACCGTGCCGCCGGTCCTTGACGAGACCTGTCCCGGGCACGAGACAGTCGGGACCGGACGGGCAGACAACGGCTTTCAGGTACCGCTGCTCCAGCTGGTACTCGTCCACCAGCGGCCCGGTGAGAAACCAGCTCAGCGCCAGCAGGCCGGCGGCGATCACGAAACGGGCCACCCTTCCCGGGAGGGCAGCCCGTGTGCGAGCCGGCTTGCGGTCCTCCACCACGTCCATGTCCGACACCTCGCCCCCGTGTCCTGTCAGGGAACACGGGGGCGAGGACAGAACGGTTCCTTCCGGGCGGTGGCCCGCTACTTCCAGGTGTCGGACGTCGTGTAGCCCGACGAACTGCCCGTCGTGTAGGAGCGGTTGGTGCCCGACTCCCATGTCACGTTCCCCGAGCTGTCCTTCTTGATGAACTTGTACTCGAAGGTCGTGCTCTTCGGGACGATCGCCAGTTTGCTCCACGTCGGGTAGGCCGCCGAGGAGAGCGGGATCGCGTCCGCGGTGTTCCAGGAGCCCAGGGAGGGGATCGAGCCGACCACGTAGACGTTCGTGCCCCAGTCGGTCGTGGCCGTGACGTTGAAGGTGACGTCCGTGGCGTTGGCGCTCGCCACGTTCCAGGAGTTGTTCAGCGTGAGCGCCGAAGTCGCGGTCGCCGCCGATCTGTTGGCGTTCGACTCCCACGTGACGTTCCCTGAGCTGTCCTTCTTCACGTACTTGAACTCGAACGACGTGTTGACTGGCACGCTCGCCGTCCCCGACCAGACCGGGTAGCCGGACGACGACAGCTTGACCGCCTTCGAGGTGTCCCAACCGCCGAGCGCCGCGATCGAGCCGACCACGTAGACGTCCTGGCCGGTGGTCGTGGCCGCGTACTCGTTGAAGGTCGCCGTCACCGTGCCCGTGGGTTCGTCGTCCTCGCAGGTCGTGCACGGTGTGAACGCCCCGTTGTAGAAGGCGATCGCGCTTTTTGCGGGGATCGTCAGCGTCGCGCTGCCCCCGGAGACGGTCACCGTGGACGCGCCGTTGTCGATGACGTTCGCGTACGTGCCGTCCGCCATCCCCGTCGCGAAGGTGTAAGTCGCCGCCGAAGAACCGTTGTTGATGGCGATGTAGCCGCCCGAGCCCCGCCCGAAGCCGATCACGCTCGACGACTTCGTGGACCAGTTGGACACGGCCGTCGACCCCACCGCGTTGTGCCACTTCACCATGCCGGTGATCGCGGTGTCCCGCTGGAGGCAGTACCAGCCGCTGGAGCAGTTCGTGTCGGTGACGAACCCACCGGAGTTCGGTGGCCCTTGGTCGGTCGACGACCACTCGAAGCCCGAGTAGATCGTCGGCGTGGCCCACTTGTACGCCAGCTCGAAGACGTTGGCGAGCCGGTAGGTGTCGCCGTCCTTGTAGCTCATGTGCAGGCCGTTGCGCTCGGTGTCGTGATTGGTCACGAAGGACACCGAGTTGGCGGGTGTCAGCACCCCGGACGACGCCAGCGACTCCAGGTCGCTGACGTTCCCCTGGAACGCCGACTTCAGCTTGCTCGCGTACGTGAAGTCCAGGACGTCACCGGAGGAGTAGTAGTCGGACGCGGCCGGCGTCGAACCCGGGTACACCTCCTGGAAGATGTAGGGCACCGAGCCCGATGTCGTCGAACTCAGCTTCGCCCAGATGGCGTTGAGATCGGCGACCGGGATGTGCTTGGCCGCGTCGATCCGGAAGCCGTCCACGCCGAGCGCGATCTGCCGGTTGAGGAAGGCCGCGATGCCCGAACGGACCTCGTCCGACTCGGTCTTGAGGTCCGGCAGGCCGAGGAGTTCGCAGTTCTGGATCTCGCTCAGGTTCGACCAGTCGTCGATGATCAAGTCGGAGTCGTTGCACTGCGCGGAGGTGTGGTAGTCGTCCGGGTCCCAGTCCGGGGTGTCGTACTTGTTGGTGATCGTCGTGCCGTTGTACCCGGTTCCGGTCTGCGCGGCGGTGTGGTTGATCACCGCGTCCGTGTAGACCTTCACCCCGGCCGTGTGGCACGCCGTGACCATCGAGGCGAACTCCGCCGCCGTACCGAAGCGGCCGTTGAGGTTGTAGGAGTACGGCTGGTAGACGTCCCACCAGTAGGAACTCGGCTGCTTCAGCGACTCGGCGGGCGGGGCCACCCACACCGCGCCGTAGCCGTTGGGCCCCAGTACGTTCGTGCACTCCGAGGCGACCGAGTCCCAGTTGTAGGACCAGAGGTTGGCGATCACGTCGCCGGACGTCGTCGCGTCGGCCTGGGCGGGCGTGGCCGAGACGGTGGTGACGCCGGTCAGCGCGAGGGCGCCGACGGCCACGGCTCTCGCGGCGCGGAGTAGAACACCCGGTCTGAAGGTCATGCGCGGCTCCCCACACACTCCGAGGCAAAGAGACAGGCTTCAACAACTGGTGAGCGTGCGGCAGTTGAGAAGGGCACGTCAAGAGAGCGTGTGAAAGTTCTTGCTGTGACTTTCAAGGCCCTTGCTGTAAACATTTCGTTAGCGGTACCTTCTCGCCGGCGCCGGGCAAAGACGCCTGGCCGTCACGCAAGGAGAACCCCCACGTGATATCGAGATGGTCCGCAACCGCCGCCGCGACCGCGCTCGCCGCCGCGGCCGCCGTCCTGAGCCCCGGCACCGCCTACGCCTCCCCACCCGGTACCAAGGACGTCACCGCCGTCCTCTTCGAGTGGAACTTCGCCTCCGTCGCCAAGGAGTGCACCAACACGCTCGGTCCCGCGGGCTACGGCTATGTCCAGGTCTCACCGCCCGCCGAGCACATCCAGGGCTCGCAGTGGTGGACGTCCTACCAGCCCGTCAGCTACAAGATCGCCGGACGGCTGGGTGACGCCACCGCCTTCCAGAACATGGTCAACACCTGTCACGCGGCCGGCGTGAAGGTCGTCGTCGACACCGTCATCAACCACATGTCCGCGGGCAGCGGCACCGGTACCGGCGGCTCGTCGTACACGAAGTACAACTACCCGGGCCTGTACTCCTCCTACGACATGGACGACTGCACGTCCACGGTCACCGACTACACCAACCGCGCCAACGTCCAGAACTGCGAACTCGTCGGCTTGGCCGACCTGGACACCGGCGAGGAGTACGTCCGCGCCACCATCGCCGGGTACATGAACTCCCTGCTCGGCTACGGCGTCGACGGCTTCCGCATCGACGCGGCCAAGCACATCCCGGCGACCGACCTCGCCAACATCAAGTCCCGGCTGAGCAATTCGAGCGTCTACTGGAAGCAGGAGGTCATCTACGGCAGCGGGGAGGCCGTCCAGCCCACCGAGTACACCGGCAACGGGGACGTCCAGGAGTTCCGCTACGCCTACGACCTCAAGCGCGTCTTCAACAACGAGAACCTCGCCTACCTGTCCAACTACGGTGAGGGCTGGGGCTACATGAGCAGCTCCGTCGCGGGTGTCTTCGTCGACAACCACGACACCGAGCGCAACGGCTCCACCCTCAACTACAAGGACGGAGCGAACTACACGCTGGCCAACGTCTTCATGCTCGCCTACCCGTACGGCGCCCCGGACATCAACTCCGGCTACGAATGGTCCGACACGGACGCCGGACCACCCAACAACGGTGCGGTGACGGCCTGTTGGCAGGACGGCTGGAAGTGCCAGCACGCCTGGCCGGAGATCATCCGCATGGTCGCCTTCCGCAACGCCGTCCGCGGCGAGTCGGTCACCAACTGGTGGGACAACGGCGCCGACGCGATCGCCTTCGGCCGGGGCAGCAAGGGCTACGTGGCCATCAACCACGAGTCCAGCAGCCTGACCCGCACGTACCAGACCTCGCTGGCCGCCGGGACGTACTGCAACGTGCAGAACAACACGAGCGTGACGGTGAACTCCAGCGGCCAGTTCACGGCCACCCTCGCCTCCAACACGGCGCTGGCGATCTACACGGGCAAGACCAGCTGCTGAGCAACTGGCGGGGAACGTGGGATTGACGCTCACCGAGTGTCGTCCTACGTTCCCTGCTGTCTATGGGAGCGCTCCCATCCTCTCTGTGAAGGAGTGCGGCATGCAGCACAGACTCGGCAAATGGGCGGTGACGACGGCAGCGGCCCTGCTCGCGATGGCCGGAGTCACCGCGGCGACCTCACCGAAGGCGACCACCACCGCCACCATCGACGGCGCCACCACCTACCAGCCCATCGACGGCTTCGGCTTCTCCGAGCACTTCGGGCGGGCCGCCGTCATGAACGGGTCGCAGGGCCTGTCGGCCCCGAAACAGCGCGAGTTACTCGATCTCCTCCTCAGCCGCACCACCGGCGCCGGGCTCAGCATCCTGCGGCTCGGCATCGACTCCGGTATCCAGCCCACCGACCCCGGCGGCCCGAACGCCACGCCCAAGTACACCTGGGACGGCTACGACAAGGGACAGGTGTGGCTCGCCAAGGAGGCCAAGGCGTACGGCGTGAACCGGTTCTACGCCGATGCCTGGACCGCGCCCGGCTACATGAAGACCAACGGGACGGACGCCAACGGCGGGACCCTGTGCGGCCTTTCGGGCGCGAGCTGCGCGAGCGGGGACTGGCGTAAGGCATACTCCGACTTCCTCGTGCAGTGGGCGAGGTTCTACGGCCAGGAGGGCATCCGTATCACCGACCTGGGCTTCACCAACGAACCCGACTGGACGGCGACGTACGACTCGATGCGGCTCACGCCCGTGCAGGCCACCGAGTTCGTGAAGTACTTCGGTCCGATCGCGGGCTCCGCCGGATACAAGGTCGCTTGCTGCGACTCCTTCGGCTGGAGTCAGCAGAAGGCCTACACGAGCGCCATCGAGGCCGACCCGGCCGCCCGCGCCCTCGTCACCACCCACACCGGCCACAACTACGCCAGCCAGGTGGACAGTCCGCTGCCGACCACCAAGCGCACCTGGATGTCGGAGTGGTCCCCCAACGGCACGACCTGGAACGAGAGTTGGGACGACGGCAGTGGCTACGACGGCTTCACGGTCGCCTCCGCCATCCATGACGCCCTCACCAAGGGGAACGTCAGCGCGTACGTCTACTGGTACGGCGCCTCCCTCGGCGCGACCCGCGGCTTCATCCAGCTGGACGGCGACAACTACCACGTCTCCAAACGGCTTTGGGCGATGGCCAACTACAGCCGCTTCATCCGCCCCGGCGCCAATCGCATCGGCGGCACGACCCCCGACGCCAACCTGAAACTGTCCGCCTTCCGCAACACCGACGGCACGGTGACCGTCGTCGCGCTCAACGCGGCCGCCGAGGCGAACCAGGTCTCCTTCAGCCTCCGGAATACCGGCATCACGACCGGCACGGCGACGCCGTACCTGACGAACAGCGCGAACAGCACGGCCCGGCAGGCAGCCCTCCCCGTGACCGGCGGTTCCCTGACCGCCACGGTCCCGGCCCGCTCCCTCGTCACCTACACGATCCGGCGCTGAAACTTCTTACCGGCTGTTTCAGGACTCTTGCTGTAATCCTTACGGCGGCGATACGGTCGCGCGGGGTCGGACCCACAGAGCCGTCATCGCAAGGAGCCCACGTCAGTGATACCGAGATGGCCGGTGCCGTCGAGGCGCCGTAACACGCACGCCGGACGGGTCGCCGCGGTCACCGTGACCGCGCTGGCCGCAGCGCTCGTCCAGCCGTTGTCCGCCCGTGCGGACACCCCGCCCCCGCCGCCCTCCGACGCGAAGCTCGCCGCGGAACCGGCCCGGCACGACGACACCCGTGAGCAGTTCTACTTCGTCCTGCCGGACCGTTTCGCCAACGGGGACACGAAGAACGACGAGGGCGGCCTCACCGGCACCCGCCTCACCACCGGCTACGACCCCACCGACAAGGGCTTCTACCAGGGCGGCGACCTCAAGGGCCTGACCAAGCGCCTCGACTACATCAAGGGCCTCGGCACCACCGCCATCTGGATGGCCCCGATCTTCAAGAACAAGCCGGTGCAGGGGACGGGGGCCAACGCCTCCGCGGGCTACCACGGCTACTGGATCACCGACTTCACCCAGGTCGACCCGCACTTCGGCACCAACAAGGACCTGGAGACCCTGATCTCCAAGGCCCACGCCAAGGGCATGAAGGTCTTCTTCGACGTCATCACCAACCACACCGCCGACGTCGTCGACTATGAAGAGAAGTCCTACGACTACCTCTCCAAGGGCGCGTTCCCGTATCTGACGAAGGACGGCGAGCCGTTCGACGACGCGGACTACGCCTCCAAGGGAACCTTCCCCGCGGTGGACGCCGACTCCTTCCCGCGCACCCCGACGGTCACCGACAAGGACGCCAAGGTCCCGTCCTGGCTCAACGACCCGACGATGTACCACAACCGCGGCGACTCGACCTACGCCGGCGAGTCGACGACCTACGGCGACTTCTCCGGCCTCGACGACCTGTGGACCGAGCGCCCCGAGGTCGTCTCCGGCATGGAGAAGATCTACCAGCGCTGGGTGAGGGACTTCGACATCGACGGCTTCCGGATCGACACCGTGAAGCACGTGAACATGGAGTTCTGGACCCAGTGGGCCACGGCCCTCGACGCCTACGCGGCCCAGCAGGGCCGCAAGAACTTCTTCATGTTCGGCGAGGTCTACTCCGCCGACACCTCGATCACTTCGCCGTACGTCACCCAGGGCCGCCTCGACGCCACGCTGGACTTCCCCTTCCAGGAGGCGGCACGGCAGTACGCCTCCCAGGGCGGCAGCGCGCAGACGCTCGCGAAGGTCTTCGGCGACGACTTCAAGTACACGACCGACAAAGCCAACGCCTACGAACAGGTCACCTTCCTCGGCAACCACGACATGGGCCGCATCGGGTACTTCCTGAACCAGGACAACCCGAAGGCCACCGACGCCGAACTCCTCGCCAAGGACAGGCTCGCCAACGAGCTGATGTTCCTCAGCCGCGGCAACCCCGTCGTCTACTACGGCGACGAGCAGGGCTTCACCGGCTCCGGCGGCGACAAGGACGCCCGCCAGACGATGTTCGCGTCGAAGACCGCCGACTACCTCGACGACGACGAGATCGGCACCGACCGCACCCACGCGAGCGACGCGTACGACACGAGCGCCCCGCTGTACCGGCAGATCGCAGATCTCGCCAAGCTCCGCAGGGCCAACCCGGCGCTCACGGACGGCGTGCAGACCGAGCGCTACGCGGCGGACGGAAGCGGCATCTACGCCTTCACCCGCACGCAGGGCAACAGCGAGTACGTCGTCGCCTTCAACAACGCGGGCGAGGCCAAGTCGGCTACCTTCGCGACCGGTTCGGCGCGTATGACGTACACCGGCATCTACGGAACCTCGGCGAAGACCACCTCCGACGCCGACAGGCAGCTCACCGTCACCGTCCCCGCGGGCTCCGCGATCGTCCTCAAGGCGGCGGGCAGACTCGCCGCCCCCACCACCAAGCCGACGATCACGCTCAAGGCCCCGGCGGCCGGCGCGACCGGCACGGTCGACATCACCGCCGATGTGGACGGCGGCCAGCTGAACCGGGTCGTCTTCGCCGCCCAGGTCGGCAACGGCAAGTGGCGGACGCTGGGTTCGGCCGACCACGCCCCGTACAAAGTCACGCAGACGATCGGCAAGAACGTCCCGCCGGGAACGGCCCTGCGGTACAAGGCGGTTGTCATCGACTCGGCGGGCCGCCGGGCCTCGTCGACCGCCGACAGCACCACCGGCACCCCGCCGACCGAAGAGCCCCCCAGTGCAACGTCCCGCGACTACGCGGTCGTCCACTACAAGCGCACCGACGGCGACTACGACAACTGGGGCCTGTACGCCTGGGGCGACCTCGCCGACGGCGAGTCCACCACCTGGCCCGCCAGCCACCCCTTCGTCGGCCGGGATGCCTACGGGGCCTTCGCCTACGTCAAGTTGAAGCCCGGCGCTTCCTCCGTAGGCTTCCTCGTCATCGACAAGGACGGCAACAAGGACGTCGCCACCGACCGCACGATCGACGTCACCCAGACCGGTGAGGTGTGGATCGAGCAGGGCAAGGAGACCGTACAGACCGAGCGTCCCGAGTACCCGGCCCAGGACAGGACCAAGGCGATCCTCCACTACCACCGCGCCGACGGGGACTACGACGGCTGGGGCCTGCACGTCTGGACGGGCGCCGCGAACCCCACGGACTGGTCGAACCCCCTGAAGCCGGTGAAGACCGACACCTATGGCGCGGTCTTCGAGGTACCGCTCACCGACGGTGCCACCAGCCTCAGTTACATCCTCCACAAGGGCGACGAGAAGGACCTGCCCACCGACCAGTACCTGGACCTCACGGCCAGCGGCCACGAGGTGTGGCTGGTGAACGGCCAGGAGGACTTCCTGCTCCCGCAGCCCGCCGGGTCCGCCGCCGCGCTCGACCTGACCACCTCCAAGGCCGTCTGGATCGACCGGGACACGGTCGCCTGGAACGGCAACGCGGCTGCTGCCTCTACCCAGTTGGTGTACTCGCACGACGGCTCGATCGCCGTGAAGGACGGCGGACTGACCAGTGACGACGAACGCTGGCTGCGGCTGACGAAGACCACCCTCACCGACGCCCAGAAGGCCAAGTTCCCCTACCTGAAGGACTACACGGCCTGGTCCGTCGACCCGCGCGACCGGGACCGCGTCAAGGAGTCCCTGAGCGGCCAGCTTGTTGCCTCCCAACGGGCCGCGAACGGAGCCGTGTTGGCGGCGACCGGCGTCCAGATCGCCGGCGTGCTCGACGACCTGTACCCGAAGGCGACCAAGGCCGACCTCGGCCCGACGTTCAGCAAGGGACGCCCGACGCTCTCGGTCTGGGCGCCGACCGCGCAGTCCGTGAAGCTCGAACTCGACGACTCCACGGTCGCCATGAAACGCGACGCCACCACCGGAGTCTGGTCCGTCACCGGCCCGGGGTCCTGGAAGGGCAAGCCCTATCGGTACGTCGTGAAGGTCTGGGCGCCCAGCGTCCAGAAGCTGGTCACCAACAAGGTCACCGACCCCTACTCGGTCGCCCTGACCACCGACTCGGAGCGCAGCCTCGTCGTCGATCTCGACGACAAGTCCCTGGCGCCGGGCGGCTGGTCGACGTACCGGAAGCCCACGGCCGTGCCGCTGAAGGACGCCCAGATCCAGGAGCTGCACATCCGGGACTTCTCGGTCGCCGACAGGACAGCGGAGCACCCCGGCACCTACCTCGCCTTCACCGACAAGGACAGCGACGGTTCCCGGCACCTCAAGCAGCTTGCCAAGTCCGGCACTTCGTACGTCCACCTCCTGCCGGCCTTCGACATCGCCACCATCCCCGAACGCCGCGAAGACCAGGCGACCCCCGCCTGCGACCTCGCCTCCTACCCGGCCGACTCCGACCAGCAGCAGGAGTGCGTCGCGGCGACGGCGGCCAAGGACGCCTACAACTGGGGCTACGACCCGTACCACTACACGGTCCCCGAGGGCTCGTACGCCACCGACCCGAACGGCACCGGCCGTACCGTCGAGTTCCGCGAGATGGTCAAGTCCCTGAACGAGGACGGCCTCAGGGTCGTCATGGACGTCGTCTACAACCACACGGCGGCGAGCGGACAGGCGTCGACGAGTGTGCTCGACCGGATCGTGCCGGGCTACTACCAGCGGCTTCTCGCCGACGGGTCGGTCGCCAACAGCACCTGCTGTGCCAACACCGCGACCGAGAACGCCATGATGGGCAAGCTGGTCGTCGACTCGATCGTCACCTGGGCCAAGGAGTACAAGGTCGACGGCTTCCGCTTCGACCTCATGGGCCACCACCCGAAGGCCAACATCCTCGCCGTACGCAAGGCGTTGGACGCGCTGACCCCGGCCAAGGACGGCGTCGACGGCAAGAAGATCATCCTCTACGGCGAGGGCTGGAACTTCGGGGAGGTCGCCGACGACGCCCGCTTCGTGCAGGCCACGCAGAAGAACATGGCCGGCACCGGCATCGCGACCTTCTCCGACCGGGCCCGGGACGCCGTACGCGGCGGCGGGCCCTTCGACGAGGACCCCGGCGTCCAGGGCTTCGCGTCCGGGCTGTACACCGACCCCAACTCCTCGACCAGCAACGGCACTTCCGCCGAGCAGAAGGCCCGCCTCCTGCACTACCAGGACCTCATCAAGGTGGGTCTGTCCGGCAACCTCGCGAAGTACTCCTTCACCGACACCGACGGCAAGGAGGTCACCGGCGCCGAGGTCGACTACAACGGCCGGCCCGCCGGCTACGCGGACGCGCCCGGCGACGCCCTCGCCTACGCCGACGCGCACGACAACGAGTCACTGTTCGACGCGCTGACGTACAAGCTGCCGGCGAAGACCAGTGCGGAAGACCGCGCCCGGATGCAGGTCCTCGCCCTGGCCACGGCCACCCTCTCGCAGGGCCCCTCGCTCTCCCAGGCGGGCACCGACCTGCTGCGCTCCAAGTCCCTGGACCGCAACTCCTTCGACAGCGGCGACTGGTTCAACGCGATCCACTGGAACTGCGCCGACGGCAACGGCTTCGGCCGCGGACTGCCCATGGCGGCCGACAACGCCTCCAAGTGGCCGTACGCGAAGCCGCTGTTGGGCAGTGTGCGGGTGGGCTGCGCGCAGATCGACGGGGCCTCCGCCGCGTACCAGGACCTGTTGAGGATCCGTACGACGGAGAAGGCGTTCTCGCTCGGCACGGCGGCGCGGGTGCAGTCGCAGCTGTCGTTCCCGCTGTCCGGGAAGGACGAGACGCCCGGGGTGATCACCATGGAGCTCGGTGATCTCGTCGTGGTGTTCAACGCGACCCCGACGGCGCAGACCCAACGGGTCGGGGCTCTTGCCGGAACCGGCTACCGGCTGCATCCTGTGCAGGCCGCGGGGGCGGACTCTACCGTCAAGGCCTCGACCTATGAGCCGAAATCGGGCACCTTCGCCGTTCCGGGGCGGACCGTGGCCGTATTCGGCCGCACTTCGTGACATAGGCATTACCGTGGTGGGGCAGGCTCCGAACCCCGGCCTGCCCCATCGTTGTCGTGCAAGGGGTGAGGATGGACGTCAAAGGCAAGCTGACCGGTACGACCGTGATGGTCGTCGACGACGTGGCGGGCAACCGCTTCGCCATGGGCAGCGTGCTCAGCCGTGCCGGGCACCGGGTCGTTCCGGTCGCCACCGCCGGTGAGGCGCTCGCCGAACTCGACACCCGCCTGCGCAAGGGCACCCTGCCGGACGTGGCCCTCGTCGACGTGGGTCTGCCGGACATGAGCGGCTTCGACCTGTGCCGGCTGTTCAAGGAGCGCCCGCACACCGCCGGGATGCCCGTCGTGCACTTCTCCGCCGCCACCACGCCCCCGCTCGACCGCTGCCAGGGGCTGGACGCCGGATCCGAGGCCTATCTGCGGGTGCCCGCCGAGCCGCTGGAGATCGAGGCGGTGGTCCGGGCCGCCGTACGCAACGCCCAACTGCGGCGCGACGACCGGGCGTTGGTGCGCCGGCTCACGCTGCTGTCGGAGATGATCGTCACCATCCAGGCGGCCCGCACCCTCCAGGAACTCGTCGACGCGGCCGCCGAGGGGGTCTCCCGGGTCACCGGCACCCCCGCCGCCGTCTTCGTCCTCGACCAGGACGACCAGCTCTACCGGGGCCTGTCCCGGGACCGTATCCCCGTCGCCCTCCCGGACACGGGCGCCGACCGGGCCGTCGCCGCGCTGCTGCGGCGGCTGACCCGGGGCCACTCCGGGGTGCAGCTGACCACCGTGCCCGCGCCGCTGTGGCCCGCCGGTTTCTTCCGGCCCGGTGTGGAGCACGACGCCCGCCTCGCGCTGGTCGTCACCCAGGAGGGCCGGGCGCCGGTGTGCCTGGCCGCGCCGACCCGCGGGATGCGCCGGGTGGGTCTTGAGGGGGAGACCCTGCTGGCCCAGCTCGCCCAGGCCACCGCGCTGGCCGCCGAGCCGCTGCTCATGTACCAGGTCGAACGGCATGTCGCCCTTACCCTCCAGCACAGCTTCCTGCCCCAGCCGCACCGGCTGCCCGACCTGCCGGGCCTCGATGTCGCCGTGCGCTATGTCCCCGCCTCCCGGACGACCGAGATCGGCGGCGACTTCTACGCCGCCCTGCGGGTCGACGAGGGCGCGCTCACCGCGGTCGGGGACGTCGTGGGGCACTCGCTGGACGCGGCGACCGTGATGGTGGAGCTGCGGCACGCGCTGCGCGCCTACTGCGTGGACGAGAGCGACCCCGCGGTGCTCGTCGAGCGGCTCGACCGGACGCTCCAGCGGTACCACCCCGACACCACGGCCACGGTCTGCCTCGCGGTCATCGACCCCGACACCGGGCGCACCCGGATCGCCAACGCGGGGCACATCCCGCCGCTGATCGTCCGCGACTCCGGCAGCGCCGAGTACGTCAAGGCGTCCGGCCCCCTGCTCGGCGTGGGCCTGCCGCATCCACCGGCCACGGAGCTCTTCCTGGAGCCCACCGACCGGCTCCTCATGGTCACCGACGGCCTCATCGAGACCCGCGGCACCGACCTCACGACCTCCCTGGAACACCTCCGCGCGGCCGCCACCGGCGCTCTCCCCGGCCTCGACGCCCTCTGTGACACCCTCCTGGACACCTTCGGCCACGACCGGGAGGACGACATCGCCATGCTGGCGCTGCGGCTAGGGTGACGGGAGTCCCCGTAGAACAGGAGTACGCACGTCATGCCGCAGATCACCGTCGACCACTCGAAGTTCATCGCCTTCGACCGGGAGGAGTTCGCCCGGGACCTGCACGGCGCCGTCGTCGAGATCGCGGCCGCCAAGCCGGAGGCGTGCAAGACGCAGTTCCGGGCGAGTGAGGTCACCGCGTTCGGCTACGAGGACCCTCTGGACAACGGCCACGCCGTCGTCCACGTCACCATCGGCCTGCTCGCCGGGCGGACCGACGAGACGAAGGCCCGGCTCACCGAGGCCGTCCTGGAGCTGCTGAAGAAGCACATCGAGGACGACGGCTCGGAGGTCCTGCACGCCTCGGCGGAGATCCGCGACCTCGACGCGTCGTACCGCAAGTTCGAGCGCTGACAGGGGACTTCAGGAGGCCAGCGAGATCAGCTTGACCGCGAGGTCGGTGAACGGACCGTCGTGCGGCTCGTGCTTGAGCATCTCCCGCAGCAGCTCGCTCATCTCCGCGTCCTGCGCCGCACTCACCGCGGCCAGCGCGGCGAAGTCGTGGACGAGCTGGATCTCCAGCTCGGCGCGCGGGATGCGCCGCCCGTCCAGCCAGATCAGAGCCGTGGCCTCGACGAGCGAGATCCAGGAGCGGATGACCAGTTCCAGTCGCGCGGGCGGATTCTCCACTCGCAGATACGAAAGGATCTGGTCATACGCGATCTGCCGTACGGAGTCCACGAGCGCGTTGGTCGTCGAGGAGCCCACCGCCGGACCACCGCGCATCAACGCCGAGAACCCGGGCCCGTGTTGCTCGACGAAGTCGAAGAAGCGGCGCATCACCCGCAGCAGCCGGGTGCCCAGCGGCCCCTCGTGCGGCTCCTCGAAACGGCTCGCCAGATCCTCGGCCGCCCGCTTCAACGCGGCCTCGTACAGGCTGAGTTTGCCGGGGAAGTAGTGGTAGACCAGCGGCCGCGAGATCCCGGCCGCCGACGCTATCTCGTCGATGGAGACCTCGTCGGGCGAACGGCGCGCGAAGAGTTCGAGGGCGACGCCGATCAGCTGCTGACGACGTTCCTCGACTCCCATTCTGCGGCGGACCCCGGTGCTCATGCGAACACCTTACCGATCGGATCCGGCCCCGAACGGACCGGACCGGCCACCGGCGTTCACATATCCAGCACGAGTCGGCCACCTCGCGCCCGCGACACACAGATGAGCATCGAGTCCGCCCGCTCCCCGTCCGTCAGCAGTTCGTCCCGGTGCTCCACCTCCCCTTCCAGCACCCGCTGTTGGCAGGTCCCGCAGAACCCCTGCTCGCAGGAGTACGCCGTGTCCGGCAACTCCTCGCGTACGGCGGCCAGCACCGAGGAGTCCGCCGGCACCGTCAACACCCGCCCGCTGCGCCGCAGTTCGACCTCGAAGGCATCGCCGGGCAGCGTGCTCAACGGCGTGAAGCGCTCCAGGTGGACCCCGGGGAACCGCTCCGCCACGGCGGCCATCAGCCCCTCCGGCCCGCAGCAGTACACGGCGGCCCCCTCGGGCACCTCCAGCGCACCGAGATCCGGCCGCCCCTCCACCACGGTCACCCGGCCCCCGCCGAGCCCCTCGACCTCCGCCAGGAACGGCATCGACGCCCGCGACCGCCCGGCGTAGAGGAGCCGCCACTCGACCCCGTCCGGCAGCGCCCGCAGCATCGGCAGCACCGGCGTGATCCCGATACCGCCCACGACGAAGACGTACGACTCGGCAGTGACCAGCGGGAAGCGGTTCCGCGGCCCGCGCACCTCCAGCTCGACTCCCTCGTGGACCTGCTCGTGCACCTCGCGCGACCCGCCCCGCCCGTCCTCGACCAGCCGCGCCGCCACGGTGTACGACGAGCGGTCTCCGGGGTCCCCGCACAGCGAGTACTGCCGCACCAGCCCGGACGGCAGCACCAGATCGAGATGCGCGCCGGGCTCCCAGCGCGGCAAGTCCCTTCCTTCCAGGCGCAGTTGTACGACTCCGTCGGCGACCGTCTCCCGCGAGGTCACCGTCAGCCGCAGCGCCCGGGAGCGCGGCCGCCCCGAGGTCGGTTCCTCCAGCGCCGGCAGCGGCCACAGCGGCGAGGCCTGGATACGGCGGCGCAGCGCCCGTCGGGTGAGCAGTGCGGCCCCGGCGGCGACCGCGAGGGTCAGCGGCTTCGGCATCAGTGGGCCTGCCTCTCCGCGGCCACGGCGGCGGGGGAGGAGGCCAGATAGGCCACGGCCTGCGCGGTCGACCCCTCCTGGGACGGGTGGTAACTCCGGCTCAGATAGCGGGGGATGGACCGCGCCATGTCCCCGGTCGACGGCAACACGCCCTGGCGGCCCCGGACATGGAAGTCCTTGAAGCTCGCCTTCGCGTCCACGAGCGTCGGGTCGTTCGCCATGAAGAACCGCGTCCCGCGCTGCCACAGGAACACCAGCGCGGTGAAGGCGGTCGCCCAGGTCCGCACCCGGCGCCGGTAACCGCCGTCGAGGTGCTCGAACAGCTCGAAGGCGACGGAGCGGTGCTCGACCTCCTCCGCGCCGTGCCAGCGCAGCAGGTCCAGCATGGTGGGGTCGGCGCCGCGGCGGTCCAACTCCTCGGCGTTCAGCACCCAGTTGCCGAGGAACGCGGTGTAGTGCTCGATCGCGGCGATCAGCGCGACCCGCTCCAGGAGCCACCAGCGCCGGGGGCGGCCGGGCGGGAGGGTGCGGTCGCCGAGGAGCTTCTCGAAGAACCAGTCCACCTGGGCGGTGTACGGCGTCGGGTCGAGCCCCTGCTCCCGCAGATGCGGCAGCACCTCGTCGTGGGCCTGCGAGTGCATCGCCTCCTGCCCGATGAACCCGATGACGTCCTCGCGCAGCCGTTCGTCCCGGATGAGGGGCAGCACCTGCTTGTACACGTGCACGAACCACCGCTCGCCCGCGGGCAGGAGCAGATGCAGCACGTTGATGGTGTGCGTGGTGAACGGGTCCCCGGGCACCCAGTGCAGCGGGGTGCCCTCCCAGGAGAAGGACACCCTCCGCGCCTTGAGCGGCACGCGCTCGGGATCGTGCGTGTTAGACATGGCGTCAATGTACTGACGGGTAGGGCGGGAGAGAACCCCTCTGCGCGCCCTTATTTACGTCAACGTCAGCAAGGGGGCCGGCGAGCCGCTCCCTAGCGGAGCCCGCTGACCTCCCGGCCGTCCGTCAGCGTCCCCTTCAGCCCGGCCTGCGCCCCCTGCTTCGCCTTCACGGCCAGCAGGTTGCCCTGGGCGGCACCCTTCACACCGCCCGTCGCGTTGATCGACGCGGTGCCGTGGCTGCCCGCGGCCAGCAGGTACCAGTCGCCCTTGGCCGCCTTCCACAGCACCCCGGCCAGCACCTGCGGATCCTTCGCCCCGCACGCCGGCACGTTCTGGGCCTGCGCGGCCACCGCCCCGTACGCCCCGCCCGGCGTGTGGAACTGCGCCAGCACCCGCTCCCCGCCGCCCGCCCAGGTCTCCGCCCGGGTGCACACCCAGTCCGCCGTCCCGCTCGCGTCGGGCAGCGGCTGCGCCGCGTAGGCCCAGGCGTTCACCGTCCGCACCCCGGCGGCCCGCATCGCCCCGAGCGAGCAGGCGTACGGCGACCAGGCGCGCAGCGACCGCGCACCGGCCGCGTCCTTCACGGACCCGGGCCGGCCGGTGGTGAGGACGGCCGGGACCAGTTCGCCGAGGTCGGTCAGGACCCGGGTGCCGGAGGCGTCGGTCAGCTGGAGGACGTTCCAGGAGGTGCAGGAGCCGCTCTGGGCGCTGGGGCTCGCCATCGGCGAGGTCGTGCCGTGGGCCAGCGTGAGGGCCATCGCGCCGGCGCCCGGCTTCATGAGGTCCCGCTCGGCGGCCCTGGTCACCCAAGGGGCCGTCAGATAGCGGACGTTGCCGTCGGACCGCCCGAGGACGACCGCGCTCGCCTCGGCCCCGCTCGCGCCGTCGACCCGGGCGAAGTCGAGCGCCGCGCCCTGGGTGCTGTCGAGGGGCTCGGCGTAGCGGACGATGCGCAGACCGTCGTAGAGGATCACCACGCGCGCGTTGTCGACGGTCCCGGCGTACAGGAGCTGCGGCGGGCCGGCGGGGCCGCCCGAGGGGGTGCCGGGGGTCGCGGAGACGCGGACGGTCTCGCCGGGGCGGGCCCAGACGGCGAGGGCGCGGTGCAGCAGGTCGCTGTCGCCGGTGAGGTCGCCGCGCGCGGGCCACACGGAGAAGTCGGTGCGGGCGGAGGAATCCCAGGCGCTGCCCGGCACCTTGAGCAGCTGGGCCGGGTCCAGGGCCGCCTGGGCGGCCGGGTTCTGGGCGTAGGCGGGCGCGGCGGCGCCGTCGGGGCCCCAGCCGTCGCCGGGCATCCCGAGCAGCGCGCCGCACACGACGACCGCGGCGCCCGCGACGAGCGCGGCCCGCAGGTGCTGGCGGCGGCGCATCAGGTCGGTGGGCCGGGCCTGGAGCGAGCACGGGTCGAACTCGGGGGATTCCAGGAGCGGGTACTGCGCCGCCGGGACCGCCGCGGCCTCGGCGAGCGCGTCGTCCACCTCGTCGACACCGGCCGCCGTCAGGACCTTGCGGACGTCGCCGTCGGGGAGCTTCTCCAGGCCGCGCAGGACGTAGGCGGCGCGGGCCGGGCCGGTGAGGCCCGACAGCCGCTGGTCCAGGGCGAGTTCGTCGGCGCCCCCGGAGCGCGGGAACAGCTTGAGACCCCACACCTGCGGGAAGAGCGGCGGGAGTTGGGACCGCTTGGGCAGCGCCCTGCGCTTGAGCGGGAGGCCCGCCTCCAGCGCCGTCCGCAGGACCTCCAGGCGGACGAAGGAGTAGCCGGGGTCGCTCTCGCGGCCGGTCGACTGGGCCGGGATCACCGGCGCGGGCTTGCGGCCGCGGGGCAGCGCGCGCTGGGTGAGGGCGTGCGCGGTCAGGACCCGCCGGCCGCGGCCCATGCCGGGCGGCAGCACCAGATAGGCGAGCCGGACCAGCCGGGGGTAGTGCTCGACGAGCGCGGCCTCGGCCTGCTCGACGTCGACCGAGTCGGCGGCGGAGCCCGGAGCGGGTGCGGGGCGGGGGGCGACATCCTGTGACTGCACGCTCAACAGAACGAGCGAATCGTCGGATGGTCACCCAGGGACCGGAAGCCCGGAGGGGGCGCGTTCCGCCTCCGGGTCCAGCGCTGGTCGAACGCGCTTGGCCATCGACCGCTGTTGACGCCCTCCCCCGCTGTCGCGGGAGATACAGGTCCGTGCCGCAGGGCGGCACCACCATGGGTTCCTGCTTCACAGGCTCCAGGCGGTCCCCTAGGGGCCTGGTCTTACGCGAGCCTCCACAGGCGTCACTTCCCGCCCGTCCGGCGGTAGGTCCGCCAACTGGGCTGCCGGACAACGTGACTGTAGCGTGCGGCGATCACCGTCGGCCTGCTCGTGCGGCAATTCAGCCCCGAAGGTGATCAGGCGGCTGCGTGTTCGACTGGGCTGTCGGTGGGCAGTTCGGCGACGAGTTCGTCGATCACCGCCCGGAACTCGTCGGCCCGTTCCTCCGGATACCGGTCGAAAGTGCCCCACGCGGCGACCACACGCTGTTCCCAGTCCTCGTTCACCGGCACACTGTCGCACACGCGTACCAGCCCCCACAGCCGATTTGAGCGCCCCGCCCCTCACAGCCGTATGCAAGGGGACGGGCCCCTGTCCCCGGGGTCCGGCGGACGCGTGACCCGGAGGAACAGATGAGGTTGACCCGACCGATGCTCGCGCTGACCGGCGCGGTCGCCGTGGTGGCGCTGGCGGGCTGTGGCTCCGGCGGCGGGACCAAGGCCGCGGTGGTGCCGGAGGCGGCCACCGGCAGCCTGGAGCACCTGGCCGCCGAGGTGAAGTGCACGCCCAACATCCAGATCGACGCCGACGAACTGCGCCAGGCCGTGTGCAAGAAGGGCAACGGCGCCGACGGCAGGTTCATCCTCGCCACCTTCGCCACCGACCGCGGCCAGCGCGAGTGGATCAACGGCGCCAAGGACTACGGCGGTCACTTCCTCGTCGGCCGCAAGTGGGTCGCCGTGGGGGAGACCACCAAGACCCTCGACGTCCTGCGCAAGACGCTCGGCGGGGACCTGGAGGAGGGCGTGGACCACTCCAAGATGGGCGACATGGCCACGGCCACGCACTCCGCGCACTGAACGCCCGCGGCCCACGCGAAAGCCGGCGGTGAGAGATTCTCACCGCCGGCTTTCTCCGTGCGTCACCCCAGTGTCGTCACCTCAGGAGGTCACTGGCACTTCTTGCCGGTGTTGATGCAGTTGACCATCTTGTTCATCAGGTTCGTCGAGAAGAAGTTGATGAAGTCGTTGTGGTCGGTGATCGGCTTGTGCAGGTTCTCCGGGAAGGTGTCCACCGCGTACGGGTTGACGACCGTGCCGTTCTGCAGCTTCGGCGCCGGGACGTTGTAGACGAGCCGGACCTGGAGCTGCGGGATCGCCTTGAAGCCGTTGGCGCAGGCGCCGTTGGCCTGGGCGAACGCCACGTGCGTGCGGTGGTTGGCGCTGTCGATGTTCTGACCGTCCCAGCAGCTCTGGAAGTTGGTCGTGCGCACCACCTGGCTGCCCTGCGGGCAGATCGGGTACTTGTCGTGCAGTTGGACCTTGTTCTCGAAGCCGGTGCAGGACCAGTTCACGTTGGCGTTGGCGTTGCCGTTGACGAAGGCCTTGGCGTCACCGGTGATGATGCGCAGGGCGGTCGGCATGGCGACGACGTTGCCGGTCTTGTTGCCGACGAACTTCAGCTGGGCCTGGGCCGGCTGGAGGATCTTGCCGACGTTGCCCTCGGTGCCACCGCCGGCGGCGTTCTGGTCGAAGTCCTGCGTGCCGTCCTGGAGACGCAGCACCGGCCAGAAGTACGACGACTTGTCGCCCTGGTTCTGGCAGCTCGTCTGGGCCGCCGCCAGCTCCTGGTCGCTCGCGAACGCGTCGTTGGACTGGTTGCCGACGTAGTCGTGCAGGTGGTGGGCGCCGTTGGCGACACCGGGGGCGACGATCACGTTGTCCGTGTTGTGGTTGTCGTTCCCGTTGGTGCCGCACTTGGTGGTGAAGGTGCCCCGCGAGCCCGAGTTGCCGTTCGCCGGAAGGCCGTTGGCGCCGACGCCGAGCTGCGCGCTGCCGCCCTGGACCTTGGTGATGTCCACGAAGTCGGCGGCCGTCGGGCCGTTGCCGCCCTGGCCGTTCTGCTGGCCGGCGTTGCCGTTGTTCTGGCCGTTGCCCTGCTGCTGGCCGCCGTTCTGCTGCTGCCCGCCGGTGTTCTGCTGACCACCGTTGTTCTGCTGGCCACCGTTGTTGTTCTGGCCGCCGTTCTGCTGCTGGCCGCCGGTGTTCTGCTGCCCGCCGTTGTTCTGGCCGGCGTTCGTCTGCGGAGTCGTACCCTGCGTCGTGCAGGCCGCCAACTGGCTGAGCGAACTGTTGAACTGGCCGCCCACCCGCTGGATGTCGATCCGGATCCGGTCGATCGTGGCCGCCCGCTTCTCCTTCAGGGGGCCGACGATCGCGTTCTGGACGAAGCCCGCGTCGTTCGCCTGGGCCTGGCGCGTGGAGGCGAGACGGGTGTAGGCCTCGGTGATCTGCTTGTCGAGGTTGGCCAGTTCGGTGGCCACACCCTGACGCGCCGACTGGGGCACGTTCGTCAGCTTCTGCCCCACGTCCGGGCACGAGATGGTCGCCACCTGGGCGGCGGCGGCCTTCGTCTGGTTCTGCGCCGAGTTGTTGGACTCATGCGCAGACGCGTAGAAGTTCGCCCAGATCAGCCCGCCCCCACCGAGCGCTAGGGCCGCCGACGCGGCTATGGCCTTGTTGGCCATCGACGAGCGGCGTTTACGTGTGTTGCGTCCCATGGAACTCCTCTGACTTCCTTTTTCGGGGCATCGAGGCGCCCGACAGGAGTGAAGCGGCTCCCTCCCTTACGGACGTGGTCCCAGGGGTGTTCAGCCGCCCCACAAACAAATCAGAGGTTTGCCGGGCCTTGGGACATCAACAGCCCCTTGAGCAGCAGGAGTTACGGAGAATAAGGGTCTGGTCACCGGCCCCGGTCCAGATACGCGAGCACCGCCAGAACGCGCCGGTTGTCGTCGTCCGACACCTCAAGACCCAGTTTGGCGAAGATGTTGGCGGTGTGCTTGGCGATCGCCCGTTCTGTGACGACGAGCTTCTGGGCGATCGCCACGTTCGACCGGCCCTGCGCCATCAGCTCCAGCACCTCCAGCTCGCGGGGCGTGAGCCGGGCCAGCGGCTGGTCACCGGCCGCCCGACGGGTCAGCAGCTGCTGGATCACCTGCGGGTCCATCGCGGTCCCGCCCGTCGCGACCCGTCGTACGGCGTCCACGAACTGCTCCGCGTCGAACACCCGGTCCTTGAGCAGATAGCCCACCGCGCCGGTGCCGTCGGCGAGCAGCTCGCGCGCGTACAGCTGCTCCACGTGCTGCGAGAGGACCAGCACCGGCAGCCCGGGCCGCGCCCGCCGGGCGTCCAGCGCGCACTGGAGCCCCTCGTCGGTGTGGGTCGGCGGCAGCCGTACGTCGACCACGGCGACGTCCGGCTCCAACTCGGCCAGCGCACGCGCCAGTTCGGGCCCGCTCTCGACGGCCGCGGCGATCTCGAAGTCGTGCGCCTCCAGGAGCCGTACGAGTCCGTCACGCAGGAGGAAGAGGTCTTCGGCCAGGACTACGCGCAACGGGGCTCCCAGGACGGCGGACACGGGACTCCATGGTGACCCAGAACGGTCCGCGCGGGCCTACGACAGCTCGCAGGGGATCTCCATCGTGACCATGGTGGGGCCGCCCGAGGGGGAGCTGACGGCCAGGACGCCGTCGAACGTCCCGAGCCGCCGTTCGACCCCGGCCAGCCCCGAACCGGTCCCGATCGCCGCGCCGCCCCGGCCGTTGTCGGTGACCGAGATCCGCAGCATCCCCGCCCCGCCGTCCCCGCCGTCCCCGTCGTTCACGTGGTGCAGGTCGATCCAGATCCGGTCGGCGCCGGAGTGCTTGACCGCGTTGGTCAGCGCCTCGCTCACGGCGAAGTACGCGGCCGACTCCACCGGCGCCTCGGCCCGCCCCGGCAGCTCCACCTCCACCTCGGTCGGCACCGGCATCCGCAGCGCCAACGCCCTTACGGCGTCCCCCAGTCCGCGCTCGGCCAGTACCGGCGGATGGATGCCGCGCACCAGGTCGCGCAGTTCGGCGAGGGCGTCCACGGAGGACTGACGGGCCTGGGCGAGCAACTGCCGGGCCCGGGCCGGGTCCTTGTCGAGGAGCGCCTCGATGGTGCCGAGGTCCATGCCCATGGCGACCAGCCGCGCCTGTGCCCCGTCGTGCAAGTCCCTTTCGATACGGCGGAGTTCGGCCGCGGAGGTGTCCACGGCGTCCCGTCGCGTCTCGGTCAACACCCGTACCCGCTCGGCGAGTTCGCCCTGACCGGACGTCAGGACCGCCCGGGTGAGCCGGAAGTGGGCGCGCAGGAAGGGCACCGGGAGCAGCCGGAAGAGCAGCAGGAAGACCACCGCCAGCGCGCCCGCACCGAGCGCGGAGGCCTGCCCGGTGACCGGAATGAAGGCGTACCAGTACCCGTCGGGGAAGACCCGCCACAGCCCCGCCGCCAGCGCCAGCCCCTCCAGGGGGTAGAAGAGCAGCACGGCCGGCAGCAGCGCGGTCACGAACCCCGCCGTCATGTCCACCGGCAGCCAGCGCAGATCCCGCCAGGTCGCCGGGTCGCGCAGCATCCCGAAGGTGCGCGCCCAGGGGTTCGCGCCCTTCGGCAGCGGCCGGTACGCCGACGGGATCCGCACCCCCGCCCACTCGGCTGCGAGCACCCGCCGCCAGTCCGCGAAGAGCCGCACACCCGACAGCACCCAGGGGGTCGTCACGATCCCGACGCCGATCGGCACCAGCGCGATCGACACCACCGAGAGCACGAGGCAGAGGATCGCCCCCGGCAGCGTGATCAAGGCCAGCGCCAGCCCGCGTACCGCCGCCGTCACGGTCTCCCTGACGCCCGTACCGCTCGTACCGCCGTCGCCGCCCCGCGTCTGTGTGGTCATACGGCCAGTCTGGTCGCGGGCGGGACGCGGGTCACGGGGCCTGGACACCGGGTCGGGGGGTGGTGCCGGGTACACCGTGAATCTCGCCACACAATCAGCAGGTAACACGGGGTTCACATTCGAGCAATGACCAAGAAATCGCCTGTTGACAGGCTCGCGGGCACCAAGAGGCGGCGTTTCAGTGCCGCAGCGCCGCAGCACCCGCAAGTGCGCCTAGACATACCCCCGAAGGATGTGGCCCGTGAGCTTCAAGGCTGAGTACATCTGGATCGACGGCACGGAGCCGACGGCCAAGCTGCGATCGAAGACGAAGATCCTGGCGGACTCAGAAAAGGGTGCCGAGCTGGGGATCTGGGGCTTCGACGGGTCCTCCACGAACCAGGCCGAGGGGCACTCCTCGGACCGTGTCCTCAAGCCGGTCTTCTCCTGCCCCGACCCGATCCGCGGCGGCGACGACATCCTCGTCCTGTGCGAGGTCCTGAACATCGACATGACGCCGCACGAGTCCAACACCCGTGCCGCGCTGACCGAGGTCGCGGAGAAGTTCGCCGCGCAGGAGCCGATCTTCGGCATCGAGCAGGAGTACACGTTCTTCAAGGACGGCTACCCCCTCGGCTTCCCCAAGGGCGGCTTCCCGGCCCCCCAGGGCGGCTACTACTGCGGTGTCGGCGCGGACGAGATCTTCGGCCGTGACGTCGTCGAGGCGCACCTCGACAACTGCCTCAAGGCGGGCCTCGCGATCTCCGGCATCAACGCCGAGGTCATGCCCGGCCAGTGGGAGTTCCAGGTCGGCCCGGTCTCCCCGCTGGAGGTCTCCGACCACCTGTGGGTGGCCCGCTGGCTGCTCTACCGCACCGCCGAGGACTTCGGCGTCTCCGCGACCCTGGACCCGAAGCCGGTCAAGGGCGACTGGAACGGCGCGGGCGCGCACACCAACTTCTCCACCAAGGCGATGCGCGAGGGCTACGACGCGATCATCACCGCCGCCGAGTCCCTGGGCGAGGGCTCCAAGCCCCTCGACCACGTCAAGAACTACGGCGCCGGCATCGACGACCGCCTGACCGGTCTGCACGAGACCGCCCCGTGGAACGAGTACTCCTACGGCGTCTCCAACCGCGGTGCCTCGGTCCGTATCCCGTGGCAGGTCGAGAAGGACGGCAAGGGCTACATCGAGGACCGCCGCCCCAACGCCAACGTCGACCCGTACGTCGTGACCCGCCTCCTCGTCGACACGTGCTGCTCCGCACTGGAGAAGGCCGGCCAGATCTGATCCCGCCCGCATCCTGAGGGGCGTCCACCGTCGTGGTGGGCGCCCTTCGGCGCGTTGTCAGTGGGGTCTGCCATGGTGGGGGGCATCACCGCCCGCGAGGTCGTGGCGGTGCTGGGCGTGGTCGGCCTGTTCGCGGTATGGGACGGGGTCCGGGCAGGGTGATCCAGGTCAGGCCCCTGACCTGGCGCAAGCGCCTGGTGGGGTGAGGCGGGTGGCGTCAATTTCATGCCAAGGAAGCGTCCAAGCAGTGAGAGGAGGCTCCTGTTGCGGGCCTGTGTCTGCTTCAATGGGCGTATGGCCAGCTTCCAGAAGTACACCGCGACGGGTCGCCATGACCTCGAGCCCTTCTGGCCTTCCCGTCAGCACCACGACTTCGACCGGGTGTGTTGCCGCGCGACGAACGCGCCGGCCCTCTAAAGCCGTACACCCCGGTCTTCGGCCGGCGCGACACGAGTACGTCCCCTCGACGACCCTCTCGCGCGAAAGAGCTGACCTCTCATGGCGACCATTCGTTCTCTGTCCCCCGCCCCGCTGAACGCCCCCGCCCCGACCGCCGCCCGGCATCATCTGCGCGCCGTCGACCGGGACGAGGTGATCGACGTCGCGGAGTTCCTGCCCCCGGGTGCCACCTGGCTGCCCGCGCCCCAGCACACCCTGCCCACGCTGCCGGGGCAGCCGCCGATGGTCGGATACCTCGTCCTGATCCCGGCCGACCGCCCGCTCGGCGCCCCGGCCGGGCTCGCCGACGTCCCCGGCCCCGCCGCCGAGGCCGCCGGTGACGCCGACGCACTCGTCCGCATCGACACCGTGCAGCGCACCGCCGAGGTGAGCGGCGAGCAACTCGACCTCACGTACCTGGAGTTCGAGCTGCTGGCCCACCTCGTCCAGCACCCGCACCGGGTGCACACCCGCGACCAGCTGGTCACCACGGTCTGGGGCTACGGACACGTGGGCGACGGCCGTACCGTCGACGTCCACATCGCCCGGCTGCGCCGCAAGCTGGGCGCGGAGCACCGGGGCGCGATCCAGACGGTACGCCGGGTCGGCTACAAGTACACCCCGCCGACCGCGCGCTGAACCAACTGCGCACCTCGATGAGGAACACGTCGGTCCTGCTGCTCGTGGCCGCGAACAGCAGGACCGATGACACGTACTGACGTCCTACGCGAACAGCCTCACCCCACCTTCTCGATCACGGCTCGGCGGATCAGGAACTTGCCCGGCTCCCGGACCTGTTCGAAGGCCGCGTCGTTGAGCAGGACACAGCTGCCGGAGACCGAAGTGACCTGCACCGTCGTGGACTTGTTGTTGTCCAGGTTGGTGACCTTCAGCTTCGTCCCCGCCGGGAACTGGTTGCTGGAGGCGGCCGGAGCACCGCCCTCGCCGGACAGCGTCACGGTCGACCCGTTGCAGACCTGCTGACCGGACGCAGAGGCGGGCGGTGCCGAGGAGGCGGGCGCGGACGCGGCCTGCGAAGGCTGCTGAGAGGGCTGCTGCGTGGGCTGTTGCTGCGCGGCCTGGGAGCCCTGAGCCGACTCCCCGACCACGCAGTTCGACGCCTGCTGCTGCACCTTGATCTGCGCGATGACCGCCTCGCGGTTGGTGATCCGGGCCGCCGACTGCGCGTCCGGGTTCGCCTTCTGGTCCGCGATGAACCTCTGGTTGTTGCCGAGCGCGGTGGCGAGCCCCTGACAGACGGTCGACTTCGCCGCCGTCTGCGGACTCGCGGCGTTGGAGGTACTGGCCATCACGAAGGCCCCACCGCCCGCCACCGACGCCGCGCTCACCAGCAACGCGAGCTTCTTCTTCGTACTGAGAGTTCTCCTACGCGACATGCGCGCCTCCTGCGAGGTAGGGGAGCGTACGCCGCTATGTACGAGATACCGAACGAGGTTACTCAGGGGTTACAGGAGTCAGTCGAAGTAACCTGCGTCACACTCGGCCGAGGGCGTCCCGTACGGCCTCATCGGTGCGCCCCACCACCGCCGTACCGTCCTCCGCGGTGATGATCGGACGCTGGATCAGCTTGGGGTGTTCGGTGAGCGCCTTGATCCACCGGTCGCGCGAACTGTCGTCCCGGGCCCACTCCTTGAGCCCCAGCTCCTTGGCGGCGGCCTCCTGGGTGCGGGTGATGTCCCAGGGTTCGAGTCCGAGGCGGCCGAGGACCTCCCGGATCTCGTCCTCGCTCGGCACGTCCTCCAGATAGCGGCGGACGGTGTACTCGGCGCCCTCGGCGTCGAGCAGGCTGATCGCGCTGCGGCACTTCGAACAGGCCGGATTGATCCAGATCTCCATGCCCCCACGGTACGCGAAAACCCGTCCTCCCCAAGCGCCACAGCACCCTCGAAAGCCCTTGTGGCCAGGGGCTTTTGTCAGTGGGGGGTAGTAAAATAGAAGCAGTGTTCGAGGGGATCGCGGGGGTCGTCAGGACCCCCGGCGGATGCCCTCACCGCGACAGGAGGATGCCTGTGCCCGCTGCCGCACTGAAGCCGAAGCCGTTGCCCACCCAGTCCACCGCGCGGCACCCCGTGCTGCTCGACCTGCCCTACGCCCCTGTGGAGAAGCGGCCGTTGCCGCCCGGCCGTCCGCGGGAGTGGTACATCACCCACAACCGCCGCCTGAAGGCGATGCGGTTGGCGATCGCCCTGCTCGACTCCGGCGTCTACGTCCCGAACCAGGCCCGCAACGAGACGATCCGCGACACGGCGGAGACGATCGGCGTCCACCCGCCGTCGGACACGACGTGCCACATGGTGCGGGCGTTCATGAGGTACGCGCGCTGACCCGACGCCCCGGTTCAGGAGGCCGCCAGCTCCTTCTCCAGCGGCGTCCGGAACCGGGGCGTCACCCGTGTCGCCCCGAGCCACCCCTGCAGGCGCTCCGCCTCCGTGGCGATCGCCTCCTCCGCTTCCCGGCCCAGCCCCTCGGTGTCCAGCAGGCGCCAGACCACCGACCCGTCGGCCCGCTGCCCCCACCCTCCGACCACCCGCCCGTTCCACCACACCGTCGGCCCCACGTTGCCGCTGCCGTCGAACAGCGGGGGCCGCAGTTCCGGTGCCAGGTACCAGTCCCGCTGCTGCCAGCCCATCGCCGTCGGATCCAGGCCGGGCAGGAAGGCGGCCCAGGGCTCGGCCGGGTCCGCGACCGGACCGTCGTCGCCGGCCACGACGTACGCCGGGCCCTCGTCGACCGACACCTGCTCCGCCCCGATCGCCGTGAGCGCGCGGCGGACGTCGGTCACCTTCCACCCCGTCCACCACTTCAGGTCGGCCTCGGTGGCGGGACCGCACACGGCGAGCCAGCGCCGTAGCAACTCGGCCTGGGCCGCGGCCGGTTCCAGCTCGGGGTGCGGCGGGGCGACGGCCCACCGGAACTGTGAGGAGGTCCACGACCCGAGGGGCCGCCCCCGAACCACCTTCCCCTCCACACCCAGCACCCTCAGCAGCCGCGTCGAAACGGTGTGGATCCCCTCGTACCTCTTCCCGGCCGCGTACACGAACTGCTCCCGCAACCGCGGCTCGTCCTCGGCGAGTTCGGCCGCCGTGGCCTGTCCGCGCCGCGCGAGAGCGGCGAGCGCGGACTCCTCGACGTCCTTGAGCCAGGCGGCGTCCGGCGCCCCCGCCTTCACCATGTCCTTGACGAGCGAGGCCCGTTCACGAGCGGCGACGGTGAGCCCGGTGGAGGCGTGCACGACGGCGGTCAGCGCGACCGGGAACACGAACACGGTGTGCCGCATCCCGTGCATCCGCACGAGGGTCCGATCCTCGTAGAGCGCCCGCCCGGTCTCACCGACCGTCCCGGCCGGGTCGGCAAGCCGTGCCCCCACGGCGAGATAGACGGTCGCGGGATCGGTCCCGTGCAGCGCGACGAGCGAGTCCGCAACACCCTCAGGGCTGCCCACCCGCCCCGCCTCGACCAGCAGATGCCGCACCCCAAGCCGAGCCCGCCGCTCACCCACGCTGATGTATCTCACGGGTACATCCTGACGCAGGGCACTGCTCTTCCCTAGGGGCGCGGGGAACTGCGCGACCAGCCACAACGCACCCGCACCCGGACGACGACATATCACTCTGTTGCCGTACTCCACATGCAGACCTCCCCGTACCGGCCCTTCACTGCGATCAGGACCCCACAGAACAGGGAGGTGAGCGTGGCCCAGAACCCCGACCGAGGCCGCGCCGCCCGCAAACGCGCCCCCCGCTCCTCCCACGGCACCTGGATCCCGTCGGCCGACCGGAGGGACCCCGTAGGCGTACTGGAACGCCAGGGCCGGGACCGCCTCCCCGAACTCCTCCCGATCCGCTACGGCAGGATGTCGGCCTCCCCTCTCGCCTTCCTGCGCGGCGCCGCCGCCGTGATGGCCGCCGACCTCGCCGCCCAGCCGCACACCGGCCTCACCGTGCAGCTGTGCGGCGACGCCCACCTGCTCAACTTCGGCCTGTACGCCTCCCCGGAACGCTCCCTCCTCTTCGACCTGAACGACTTCGACGAGACCTACCCCGGCCCCTTCGAGTGGGACGTGAAGCGGCTCGCCGCGAGCATCGCGGTCGCCGCCCGCGAGAACGGGCACAGCGAGGCCAAGGCACACCACGCGGCGCGCGGCGCGGTCACCGCGTACCGCACGGCCATGCGGCGCCTGGCCGGCCGGGGCGAGCTGGAGGTCTGGTACGAGCGCGTCGACGTCGACGGCCTGCTGCCCCTGGTCCGCTCGGCCCGGCACCGCCGCCGCGCCGGGGACAGCCTCACCCGGGCCCGCCGCCGCACCAGCCTCCAAGCGCTGGGCAAGCTCACGGAGGTCGTAGACGGCCGCCGTCGGATCATCCACGACCCGCCGCTCCTCGAACCCGTCGGCGCCCCCGACATGGCGAGCCTGCGCAAGATCTTCAGCGACTACCGCTCCACGCTCTCCGAGGAGCGCCGGCTGCTGCTGGACCGCTACCGGTTCGTCGACGCGGCCCGCAAGGTCGTCGGCGTCGGCAGTGTCGGCACCCGCTGCTTCATCGTGCTGCTCACCGGCCGGGACGCCGACGACCCGCTGTTCCTCCAGATCAAGGAGGCGCGCACATCCGTCCTGGAGGACCACCTGCCGAGCGGTCCCTACGTCCATCCCGGGCGCCGTGTGGTCGTCGGCCAGCGTCTCCTCCAGGCCACGAGCGACATCTTCCTGGGGTGGATGAGCGGACCCCAGGGACGCGCCTACTACTGGCGCCGGCTGCGCGACATGAAGGGCTCCGCGGACGTGGCCGCCATGACCCCGTCCGCACTCGCCGCCTACGCCCGCCTCTGCGGCACCACCCTGGCCCGAGCCCACGCCCGCTCCGGCGACCGCACCGCCATCGCCACCTACCTCGGCACCGCCACCACCTTCGACCACGCCATCGCCGACTTCGCCCTCGTCTACGCCCACCAGACGGTCACCGACCACGCGACCCTGTCGGCGGCGGTGGCGGCGGGGGTGATCAGCGCGGCACCGGGGGAGTAGAGCCAGCGTTCCGCCTCAGGCGCGCTTCTCTACGAACCCGTGAGCAGTGCCGTCACCAACTCCCGGCGCGCGTCCGGATGATCGCGGAACCACAGGCCCAACATGTGGCTCGCGTCCGGGAGTTCGAGGCGGGTGTAGTGGGAGCGGGTGGTCAGGGCGGTCTGGATCGTCTCCGTCACCTCGGGTGGGATCACCTCGTCCGTGCCCGGGACGACCAGCACCGCGCGTCCCTCGTAGCCCCGCAGTACCTCCAGTGCCGGTGCTCGGCGCCAGCTGTTCGGTCGGCGGATGATCTTGCTGAACTCCCCGTCGCCGTCGCCGAATTGCAGGTCCCAGGCCTCGGGTGCGTAGACGGCGGGCGCGCACAGGGCGAGTGCGGTGACGCGGGTGCCGTAGTGCCGGGCGAGGTCCGCCACCGTCTGTCCGCTCATGCTGAATCCGACGAGGATCAGCGGACCGTCCGCCGGCACCTGCGCGTCGATCACGGAGACCGCCTGCTCGAACCGGCGGCGCAGGCTCAACTCCCGCAGCTCGCCCGAGGATTCACCGTGCCCGGAGAAGTCGAGGGCGAGGCCCCGGCAGCCGTGCGCCGTGAACTCCCCGAGGAGCGGCAGCAGTCGGTCCTTGCTGCCGTTGCCCGCGCCGTGCAGCAGCACCGCCGTCGCGTCCGCCTGGTCCGGGCCGCCGTACACCCCGCTGAGGCGCTCGCCGTCGTGTCCGTGCTCGAAGGAGACCAGGGAAAAATGGGGATGCACGCCGGGTGAGGCCCTTCCTAGGCTGGATACACGAGCTACTCTTCTACACCACACCCACGCACCGGAGGCCCGTCATGGGCACCATCGTCATCACCGGGACCGTCGTTCTGGTCGTCCTGGGGTTCGGGAACCACACCTGGTGGCTCGTCGCCGTCGCCGTGCTCTTCCTGTACACGCAGTACGGCCGGGGCGGCGCGACCCGCTCGCAGGGTTCGTCCGCGGCCGGTCCGGGAGCCACGGCCGGCAGCTACCGCACGTACCGCAACCGCCGTGACCAGCAGGCCAAGTGGGACCGCCGCTACCGCCGCGAGCGCCCCTTCGAGTCCCGTCGGCAGGCCCGCGAGCGCAAGCAGTAGGCGGTCACAGGCCATAAGGCATATAGGCACAAGGCCTAGAGGCCCGGCGCGCCCCACACCGGGAACCACCGGCTGAGGTCCTGCTCGATCCGCAGGTCGTCCGTCAGGGCGGCCTTGACCCGCAGCTCCAGCGCGTTGTCGCGGCGCGGGCCCGCGCCGGGCCGCGGGGCGGAGGGGGTGTAACTGGCCCCCGGTGTAACGGGGTCGAGGGGGGGGGGGGGGGGCGCGGGGTGGGGGGGGGGGGGGTGGGGTTCGGGCGAGGGTTCGGGCCGGGTGGCGGTGTCGGCGTCAGTGCCG